>JAWLDD010000013.1:0-18853 GCA_041686815.1 Candidatus Atribacteria bacterium
AAAAGAACTTAATAAACCCTTTGTAATTGTCCTCAATTCCAGGACCCCCAACTCTCCAGAAACCGTCAACATGCGTGAAGCATTGGAGGAGAAGTATGATGTTCCTGTATTGTTGTTGGATGTTATGAATTTAACCCTAGAGGATATAGACGATATACTAGCCAATGTCCTTTTTGAATTCCCCCTAACACAGATACGAATAGACATACCCAAATGGGTACAAAGCCTTGACGACGATCACTGGCTTATCCAGCATGTATTTGAGTCCGTCAGAGAAATGACCCAGGATATGTCAAGAGTAAGGGATGTAGATAAAATAAAAGCTGCCGACGACTCAGAGTACACGGAAAAACCTGTTATCTCAGAGATTAGTCTTGGGGATGGCAATGTAATAGTGGGTCTGGATACCAAGCCAGGAATGTTCTACAGAGTTCTTGGAGAGACCTGTGGATACAATATTGAAGGTGACCATCAGCTAATCGGTCTCATGAAAGAGCTTGCCATAGCAAAAAGGGAGTATGACAAGGTAGCTCAAGCCCTGGAAGACGTAAGGACTACTGGATACGGAACAGTGCCGCCAGCTATGGATGAGTTGGTACTTGAAGAGCCAGAGATCGTTAAGCAGGGAGGCAGATTTGGTGTACGTCTAAAAGCCAGCGCGCCTTCACTACATTTTATACGTGCAGATATTGAAACCGAGGTTTCGCCCATAGTGGGTAGCGAAAAGCAGAGCCAGGAGCTGGTAAACTATTTGTTGGATGAGTTTGAAGCCGATCCAGCAAAGCTTTGGGAATCCAATATCTTTGGAAAATCTCTCCACGAGCTGGTTAAGGAAGGTCTGGCCAACAAACTCATGAGAATGCCGGAGGACGCTCAGTTTAAGATCCAAGAGACCCTCCAACGCATAATCAACGATGGCAGCGGAGGACTTATCTGCATAATTCTATAGTAAAAATCAGGGAAACCAAATTAGTAAAAATCGTCAGCAGTGCTGACGATTTTGTATTGCACTTTATAAATTCTCTATAAGCTTATCCATTGACTAAAATTTCCAAGTAATGTATAATGCATATATATTTAGCAGATTTTTTATCAAACCACTCGTCGAAACTATCTTCGCATCTCTAATTCGGACTTGTTTCACTAAAACACTAAAACAGAATAAGAATTGCACATGTTATGTGCAGTAAAATAAAATAAGGAAGGAGGAGTTACATAACAAGTCTTATGTAACGAGGTGTGTATTATGACCAAGAACGTCAAAATTATCTCTGTGGTTTTAGCGTTTTTGTTGGTAATTGGGGGTGGGACTGTCTTTATAGCCAAACTGTTAGGAAACAGGGATAAAGCTGTTGTAGGGGATGAGCAAACCGTCGTTGAACAGCCAGATGACCATTCCCCAGGTCAGGAGAATGATGACGACAGCGAACCTTCTAGCGACGAGACAGAAAAAGAGCCAGAAGAAGACACGGATGTAGACCCACCTGAAGAGGATGAAGAGTTAGAAGAAGACGAAGATTTGGAACTAGCTGATAACACACCTGAAGAAGAAACTGTGGAAGAAACACCTACGAAACCCAAACAACCTAAACAACCTAAACAACCTAAGCCTGATCCCGGCACTCCTAAACCGGGTGACCCATCGGATCCTAAAGACCCAGTAGATCCAGATCCCAAAGATCCTACGGATCCTGAAGACCCTAAGGATCCAGATCCTGAGCCACCTGAAGACGAGCGTCAATGGATTTTGGTTTGGAGTGATGAATTTGATGGTACGGGAACAAACCTCAACGCCAATGGAATTGATTTGGACAAATGGGGATTCCAGGAGGGCACAGGTTCTCAATACGGACTGGTGGATTGGGGTAACAATGAACAGCAATACTATCGAAAGGAAAATGCTAGAGTTGAAGATGGCAAGCTAATAATCGAGGCCAAAAAAGAAGTTTATGGCAACAAGCAATATACCTCATCCCGACTGTTTACCGGAGACACCTTTGCAAAGAAATATGGCAGATTTGAAGCTAGGATAAAGCTTCCCGAAGGCCAAGGGTTCTGGCCTGCATTCTGGATGATGCCCAAGGATAGTATATATGGAGGCTGGGCTGCTTCAGGAGAGATCGATATTATGGAGGCCAGGGGTAGAATACCTGGTGAAGCATCAGGTGCTATACACTATGGAGGGCAATGGCCCAACAACACATATACTGGTGGTACTTACCGCTTCCCTGAAGGCCAGAACATTACGGATTTCCATGAGTATGCCATTGAATGGGAACCCGGAGAAATACGTTGGTATATTGACGGTAATCTATACAATGTAGAAAACAACTGGTATAGCCATGACCAAAACCAAGGAGCTAAATATTCATTTCCTGCACCATTTGACCAAGAATTCTATTTGATACTCAATTTGGCTATCGGAGGTAACTTCGACGGAGGGCGCATTCCCAACGATGATATGCTACCAGCCCGCATGGAAGTAGATTATGTTCGGGTTTATGAATCCAACAAGCCATAT
Organism: Candidatus Atribacteria bacterium; assembly: GCA_041686815.1. Taxonomy (GTDB): domain Bacteria; phylum Bacillota; class Clostridia; order Caldicoprobacterales; family UBA3941; genus JAWLDD01. Next base: position 2,522 of record JAWLDD010000013.1, read on the forward strand.
AAGGAAGCAAAAGAGCCTATTATAGAGAAGGAAGAACTACCTCCCGATGCTAAGCTGGCATTGGAGGACGGCAACTGGGTTTATGACAATCAATATACACGGCCTTTTAACATCATAGATAAGAACGGAATGGAATTTGATGCTCTGTATTGGAATTTCCTAACCCTACCTGACTTCGGAGGGCAAGGAACCATATCCACTGAAGAGATTGATGGCACCAATTTTGCAAGGGTGAATATTACAAGACCCGGTAATCAGACCTATTCGGTTCAGCTAATACAAAACGTCACCGTTGGAAAAGGTCGAACCTATAAGGTCAGCTTTGACGCTAAATCAACGGATGCAAGAAATATAAATGTAAAGGTATGCGCAGGAGAAGAAAGAGGATGGGTGACATATTCAAGAGATGAATCCAAAGCCTTAACCAGCCAAATCAAAAGCTATGAATTCATTTTTGAAATGACCCATGATACCGATCCTAGAGCTCGATTAGAGTTTAATGTAGGTCTTAATAATCGTCCTGTTTGGATCGGCAATGTCAGAGTGGAAGAGGTAGAGGCATTGTTTGATGAGGATGGTCCTAAGAAACCTTTGCCTAGTGGTAATCATATCTATAACGGTACTTTCGATCAAGGATATATTCACAGGATGACGTTCTGGAGTTTGGTTACCGATGGAGCTGAAGCTAAGGCCAGTGTCGATGAAAGTACCAGGGAATTAGAAGTTAGCATAACTAATCCAGGTACTAAGCCAGATGCTATAAAGGTGGTACAAAGAGGTATGGATCTGCGAAAGGGTAGCGACTATGAGATCACCTTTAAAGCAAGGGCAGATGAATCAAGACCCATCTATGTAGAGGTTACAAACAGAGATGGCAACATTAGCTATTCGGGAAGACAACGTATCGATCTGACTACGTCAATGAAAGAACATACTCTAACATTTAAGGTGGAGGAAGAAAGCGTTTTGGATGGGGTATTCACCTTCTTATTGGGTGGTAACATTGCCAACGTCTTTATTGACGATGTAACAATGATCAGAACCGGTGGTGAAACCGATTATTCTGGTGTTACCATATTCCCATTGGAGAATGGTGATTTTACCGATGGACTGGACTTCTGGACTCCATATGTAATTGAAGGCGGTGCAGGCAATATATCCGTTGAGAACGGAGAGGCAAAAATAGCAATAACCGGTGTAGGAGGAGCGTCCCACACCATCATGTTAGTCCAAGAGAATATGCCCTTCTCTGCTGATATAGAGTATGTACTATCCTTTGATGCCCGATCCACCAAGGATAGGAATATTGAGGCTATACTGGATACTTCAAGCTATCAAAGGCGTGTGAATGAGAAGGTTTCTCTAACATCGGAAATGAAGAAGTACGAGTTTACATTCAAATTAACTGCTGATGAGATTCTGAGTCTCAAGTTCTTGATGGGCAATATAGATGGTTCCAATACATTGGGTGGCCATGACATATTTATTGACAACGTTGTACTTGAAGTTAAGGATGCTCCATTCAAGAGACCGCCAAGACTCTATGCTGATAAAACCGAGAATGTTGTAGGAAATGATATAGAGATTACCTTCAAGGACGTAAAAGAATGGAGAAATGCTGTAAAGGCTGTTAAGCTGAATGATCAGACCTTATCCCAAGACAAGTACAATCTGGAAGCCGGTAAGTTGGTACTGCTGGCTGAGAATTTCACAAAAGCCGATAGCTATACAATTCTAGTTGAGGCAGATGGATATGCAGAAGCTAGGGTGATCCAACATGTATCCAGTGGAGATGGAAATCTAGTTAGAAACGGTGACTTCTCCAATGGTGCAAATAACTGGAATATATGGTCCGGAGAAGGTGGTTTTGGCACGTTAAATGTCGTAGATGGTGCTGCCAATATTGAAATTAGTAGTATAGGGTCACAGAATTGGCATGTTCAATTCTATCAAGAGGGAATTGAATTAAAAGCAGGCAAGACCTATGAGCTCAGCTTTAAGGCACGATCTACCGTAGAGAGGCCTATAAGGATAGAATACTCCAATTTCCACGGAAATCCCGATGTTTACTTCGTTTTAAAGGAAACTGATGATACCTACACCGCACAATTCAAGGCACCGGAGGATAAAGCTTTGAAGCTCAACTTCTGTATAGCTAATGTGGCATACGACGATGTAGTTACGCCGAGTGTCCCTCATACCATAACCATTGATGATGTCAAGCTAGTAGAGGTTGAGGAAGGCTCAGAACCTGATCCCTCAGATCCTGATAAGAAGTGGAAAGAGATAGGGGAGAATCTCATAGAAAATGGTACCTTTGATGAGGATCTCAGCCATTGGAAAATTCATAACCAGGGTGATTATGAGCCTTGGGCAGGCTTAGCTGATTTCGTTGTAGAAGACGGTAAAGTTAAAGCTACGGTAAGACAGGTAGGTTGGGAATGGTGGCACATACAACTATATCAAGAGCCTGTAAATGTACCTGCTGGCACCTATAAGATATCCTTTGATATGAGTTCCGATAAGCAACGTTCTGCCTACGTAGAGCTGACTGATTCGGGAACTCCTATTCAGACCTTTACAGTAACATCTGATATGAAGACCTATGAAGCTATCATTGAAGTAAATTCTGCTGGCAATTACAAGTTCATGTTTGGACTAGGCAGAGCCAGTGGAGACGTCGAGTTAGGGGTTCCGTACAATATCTACATCGACAATGTAAGGCTAGTAGAGGTTGAGGAAGAGGAGTAATACAACATAATAAGATATAAGCTACTGATAAGCAAAGCTATGAGGGATTGCCATAGCAATCCCTCTAGATTTTTTCTACTAAGCTTTAGTTTTACAAAAGTTTTCTAGCTATAAATTAGCATAATTCCAAATATCCCTCTCTATACAGACATTCAAGCCTCGGGAAGCGGGTGGCTCAAGATTATATTTTAGATATAATTCTGCATACAGATCTTTAACTCTACGGTAATAATCCACGTTTGGAGTCGACATACTACCCATAACTGGACGACCAAAGGGCATCCATACTGAAGCTGTTGGAAGTATGCCCCTTTCTGCCAAATAAGTAGCACCTTCTGCAAGAGTCTCAAAATCTTCAATACCAATAATAAAATTGGAGAATCCTTTGCCTGCTCCATAGTTGTTTACTATGTATTCTAAAGCATCTAGGTGCCTATTTCGGGTTGTAAATTCATATTTACCAGGAGTTATGATCTTTGCACGCCTCTCATCCCAAACTTCAATACTGCAACCAATTCTGCTGGTGCCTAGTTCAAAGTAAGTATCAATAACACTACGGTTTGAAGGTGGAGTAATATAGAGTAATAGCTCACCCTTTATATTGTCCCTTCCTACGAGAGAGTGAATTGAGTGCAAGTATTCGGATATGTACTGGGCTTCTGTCTCACTATTAAAGGTGGATCCACCAGTCAATTGGAGGCTATTGCATCCAACTTCTTCAATTGCAAATTGAATAATTTCAGCTACATCCTTTGAGTTTGGAATATTGGGAAGGGGCTTATTCTTCTCTGCTCGGGTTTGGAAATCACCACCTGAAAAACAGAATTCACAAGGTTTGCCGGCAATTGCATACTCGCAAGGCCATAGGCACTGGAAGGCTACCCAATCAAAACCTTGGAGAACAGCATTGCCTAAGTAGGACAATCCAGAACTAGTCTTTTGATGATAGAAATCTGTTTTTGGAGGGAATTCTACGTTACATACAAATTCCTTTTCGTAAAATAGAGCAGGCTTGCCATCCCAGACTTTCAGAGAGAAAGGCGTTTGCAGGCTTGAAGCATATTTTAATAGCTTGATATTGTTCCAGGATAAGGTACCAGCTAGGTAGTTAAGATGAAAGCTTAGATCGGTTAATTGTGCAATGGTGCCATCAGGTAAAATCAAACAATTACACATCAATGGATTTATGTTGAGTCTATAGGTGGAAGAGAAGGTTCTATAAACGCTTTTATCAACCTTTATTCCTTTGCTGATTATCAAACATTTTAGATCTACAGAATCTATTTCAAGATCTGATATTTTATACTTTTGCATACCTATCCTATCTCCTTTCCGTGATCTATTTGCATAGTACGTATAAATCTTTAGGGAGAATGTGGAGTTACAAGATAATCTGCATCAGCCAACATTTGCCTAATTATAGGAACAGTGAACCCGCGATTCTTTTCAGTATTAGACTTGTCATCCCTCGGATTAGCTCCCAATTCAGCATAAAGCTGATTGACTCCGCCGATAAGGGACATTTGGATAGGCTCATGCGCATTCATAGCTCTATGTGGAATACTAACTATCCTAGTCACTGCAGCTATCTTTGTAAGCTCGACTGCAGAAATTTGTCCGTATTGATATAAGGGAGTATTCTTTACAGGAATTCTCCTCATAACAGCCATAACACCAACATTGTATTCTCTAGCTCTAAGCATTTCTGTTGCTAGTTCTTCATATGTATGTTCTGGACCTATGGGCTCTACACAGTAATATAACTCTAAGCCTGCATCTCTTATGGCATCTAGAGTATTAATGCGAATATCTGGTGATACATTAGTATCGATTCCTTCTCTAAGACGATTAATATGGTATGCTCCTGTAAATCCAGCTTCTTTTAAACGTACTGCTGTACTATAGTTGAAGTCTCCAATATTAGCTACGAGCCTTATGCTGCTAGGTAAAATTTTTCTTATACGCTTTCCAATATTAATGAAGTCTGATATTGGATAATCGGCAGTTGTCATTATGAATAAATCATCTATTTTCTGATCAATCAACTGCTTTACTTCCTCCATTATAGTGTCTATATCTTTCCTCCATGTGCTATCAACGGTATAATGGGATCTTCCCATGGAACAGAACCTACAATTTACAGAGCAGGGTTCAGCATTAATGCCTATTTGAGCAAAAATAAAACCTTTATTATTGAACTGAGATCGTGTTAGATTATTGGAGATATACAATAACCTATAGAAGTCATCTGATCCATTTGGAATATTTAGTAGAGTAATAGCATCCTCTTTATTTAACAGCTCATCTTTCATTATCTTGGCAAAAACCATATCTGTAGTCAATTTTAGCCCCCCTTTGAATAATGGTCATTATATTAAACATTAAAAAGTTAGTAATTGGTAATTGTTAGTCCAATCATCCCTAGATAATATGCATTATAGAGATTCTCTCTCAATAATTTTATGACCTAAAGTGGAAGATGGAGGTACTTCGTCACCGTTAATGATTTTTATTAGTGTATTCACTGCGTCAACTGCAATATCATCAATAGGATATGCAATAGTGGTAAGACCAGGTTTAACGTATTTTAGGGTATTAATATTATCAAAACCCATTAAGCCTATTTCATCAGGTATTCTTATTCCCTGGGATTCTAGAGATCTCAAAATTTCCAGTGCATATATATCACTCGAGCATAGAATAGCAGTCTTATTAGTAGGGGAAATATTCGTTATTATAGTATTAAGCATTTTATCATAATCATAGCTATTTATAATCGTATAATTAGATCTATCTAGCTTATTTTTTTCACAACCTTCTATAAATCCTTTTAACCTTTGTTCTAGAGTGTACATATTGTGTTTAGTATCTTGTGCTAAAGGGGGACTAACATAGATAAGGTTTTTATATCCCTTTTTTAGAGCATGATTTACCGCGTCCTGTATACATTGATTATCATTAACACCGATAAAGGGAAATCTGTTTGAAATAAAATTCAATATGCTTACGATAGGCTTATTGAGATGAGCTAAAAATTCATCAAAGTCAGCACCCTTATTTATTGATAAGAGTATTATGCCATCCACATTCCGATCAACTAGAAATGACAAGCATTCTTTTTCAACCTTTGGATTTTTTTGAGTTAGGACGAGATAGGTGAAATATCCTAGTTTTCTTGCCGTTAATTCTATAGTGTTGAGAAGCTGAGCAAAAAATTCATTATACAGATCAAAGACAACAACACCTATACTCATAGATTTGCCTTTAACTAGACTGCGAGCTACCATATTTGGTCTGTAGTTCAACTGTTTTGCTACTTCTAAAATCTTCTGTTTTGTTACAGGGCTAATTCCTGGACGGTTATTCAGAGCACGATCAACTGTACCCCTTGAAACACCACAAATACGTGCAATGTCGTCAGTTGTTATTCTCATAATACACCTCTCCATAATATGTCAAGCCTGCAGACATAGAGAATAAAATAATACTTACTCTGAGCAGACTTATATTTATTATATTGTTACTATATATCAACTACTTTACTATATTCAAACATAAAAGCATCTATATCAGGCTCTATATCTACACTAATGGTATAATATATTTTAATATTGCGACAGCTAATTAGTAGAATACTTTAAATAGTGAAATTTTTAAGTTCTTAAGGATTTCTTAATAATAGGAAATAGCTATAGCAAACGTTCACGAGCACGTATCATTATAACATAGATTTATAAAATAATCAATAAACTTATCAGATTCTGATTTTTGCTTAAAATTTATGCAAATAGATATTGACGATTGAAAAACAATATGCTAACATGAAAGTGTGCACGTGAACGTAGATTAAGAACGTTAAGTATATTCCTAAAATTTCGACACATATATTGATTCTATTAGTGGTCTTGTAAATAAAGACTTAAGAATTAGAGGATTATTATTTATCATATTACGAGTAAAACCATAGCTATATAGTAAGATTCCTTGTTAATGTAATCAATAGGATTCAAGTAAGCTTTTTGCCAGTAAATATTTATATAGCACTATAGAAATCATTAATACTAACCACATACTAAGATTTATAACCTTTATCATTTAGTTAGCTTACAGGAAAGATTACCTTGACAAGATAATTCTACAGTATTAATTCTTTACTAACCAACAAAAGTTAATATCACCTTTAGTTATACCCTAAAATTACATAAAATGGGATACCTTACTCCGATATTACATATCCCTAAAGACGCTAGATTATCCGGTTTTATTGGACATATTCTTTATTTAGATGTAAGGGGGTGATAACCCAAAAAGTACGGTGTTGACCATAATGTTATCCTTTAGGACATAGGGACCCTAAATCTAGATTTGCGTAGACAAAACTAAGATTAAAAAGGAGGAAAAGTGTATGTCATATCAATTCAAAAGTCTTTTATCTTTGCTTCTAGTTGTACTTATGATCTCTACTCTTATAGCATGTAGTGGAGGTACAACAAGTAGTGATGGGCAAACTAATGAAGCAGAAGGCTCAAGTGATGTTACCGAGGAAGGTGAGATTAAACGAGATTTATACGGTGATGGGAGCGGTGTTACACTAAAGCTCACATTTAGCGGAGAAGAGTTTTCTAAAGACCCTATGGGTGAAGTTTTGAATGAATTCTTTAAAGAGACTGGTATTTCTACGGAAGTCTTATATGTTCCATCTCAAGGAGGATGGGCTGGTTACTTTTCAAAAATACAGACAATGGTAGCATCTGGTGATGTACCGGATCTTATTCGTATTGCTATAGAAGGATTTAGAATCTTCCAAGAGGCAGACATGATTGTTCCATTTGATGATTTCCTGGAGAAATATCCTGAGAAGAAAGCTATATTATATGACCAACACCCCAATCTCATGGAACCTTTCATTGTCGATGATAAAGTTTATGGTATTACTTTTGACTGGAATAACGTTGTTACACACATTAATACAAATATTTTAAAAGAATGCGGTCTGGAAATGCCACCTGAGAATTGGGATCTTGATACCTTCTTGGATTATGCAAAGAAAATGACGTTTACAAGGGAAGATGGTACACAGGTTTATGGCTATGCAATACCTAACTACTATTTTGCAGCCTCAGCATGGTTCTTCAATAATGGAGGTAGTATATTAAACGAAGATTGGACTAAATGCACCCTAGACAGTCCTGAAGTAATAGAAGTTGTGAAATTCTGGCAAGACAGTATTTATGTCCATGAAGTAGCCCCGCAACCTCCATTTGATACAGGAGTTGCTTTTCAAAACGATCAAGTGGCCATGCATTTCGCAGGTCGTTGGCCTTTAAAAGGATATAAGGAAAGTGAATTTGATGCAATTGATATTCAATATATACCTACTATGAAAACAAATCAAGTAATTTTCGGAGCAGGTATATTCCCAGTTCTTAAAGATTCTAAGCATCAGGAAGAAGCTTTCTTGTTAGCTTGCAAACTCTCAAGTAAAGAAGCACAAGAAAAGATTCTTGAAATATCACATATTCCAGCACATATAGACGTATTAGATGAAGTACTAACTAAAGCTGAATTCCCTAAAAATAGCATTCTATATAAAGATAGTGCTGATAAGGCAAAAGCAGTTGAATCTCCTGCACAATATGGAGATATACAGAGCATTTTCGATAGATATCTTTCCATGGTTCTAGCTAATGAAGCTGACCCAGAAACTGCGATGAAAAATGCTGCGGAGGAGATTAACGCTATTCTGGAATATTAATTTGGACGTATAGTGTACACGATTCATTTCATCATTAATGGCAGCTTCTCGGGTAATATACGAGTAATAATATTTGCTTCATAGAAGCTGCCATGCTTCATATTGACATAGCTCTAATTCCAAATTTACAACAAAAATAAAATATGGGGTTTTAGCTTAAATAATCTTTTAGAGGGACGGTGAATGCAATGGTACAGAAAAAAGGTAAATCGTACTATAGAAGGAGAGACATTGGAACAGCCTACTTTTTCTTGATGCCAGCGATTATACTTTTCTCGTTATTTGTATTGGTTCCAATTATATGGGTTGGATACCTTTCCTTTACAAAGTATAATATAATTACGCCTGCTCAATTCATTGAATGGAAGAACTGGTCGAGACTACTTTCCGATAAGCGTTTGGGATTAATAATGGCTAATACATTTAAGTTTGTAGGACTACTGACACCGATGCATTTGTTTATGGGTATATTACTAGCCTTAGGTGTGAATTCGTTAAAATCCAAAGGAGCCACATATTTTTTTCGGACGATATTTTATTTTCCGACGCTAGCATCTACTGCAGCAGTGGCTATGGCATGGATATTCATCTTCAATAAGGATTTAGGTATGTTAAATTATTTCTTATCACGTTTAGGGATCCAGAAGATACCTTGGATGGCCTCTTCATTTTGGGTGTATCCAGGTGTGATGATTTTTAGTTTATGGAAGTTCGTAGGCATATATTTTCTTTATTATTTTATCGGGTTACAGAATATAGATCAAGGATTATATGATGCCGCTTCTATAGACGGTGCAAATGCATGGGATAGACTGATCCATATTACGCTACCTATGTTATCTCCTACAATTTTTTTCGTGTTAACAACTCAGCTCATTGGTGTTGTTCAGATATTTGATGAACCATATTTGCTTACTAGTGGAGGACCAGGAGATTCATCACGTACAATTAGTTTATACATATATGAAACCGCCTACGTATCTCATAATTATGGATATGCCTCTGCGATGTCACTTTTATTATTAGGTATAATATTGCTTATGACGTACCTACAGTTTAAAGGTTCTAATTTATGGGTTAACTATGATAGAGAGTAATGTAAGGAGGGATTGAAATAATGAAAAATAGTAATAAGATAACACGGACACAATTTCTGTTTAGAGCAGTCGTTTTTCTACTATTGCTCATTTTTGCTATATTCATAGCTACTCCATTTATGTGGATGTTCTCTACAACATTGAGAATGCCCAAAACATCATTTACATTACCTCCTAAAATATTTCCTACTGAATTTAATTTAAGCAGCTATAGAACAGTTTTTGAAAAAGTTGATTTTCTTGCTTTCTTTGTAAATAGCATAAAGGTCGCTATTTTAGTTACAGGACTCCAGTTGATCGTTTGTAGTATGGCAGCTTATGCCTTTGCACGTATAGAGTTTCCAGGTAAGAATGTAATATTTTTATGCTTCTTAGGCGCAATGATGATCCCTGCCCAAGTAACAAATATTCCACAATTTATTTTTATGAGCAAATTACGCTTAATCAATTCTCATGCAGCCCTAATTTTACCGGCTATGTTTAGCCCATTGGCAATATTTTTAATCAGGACATATATGTCATCAATACCAAGGAGCTTAGATGAAGCAGCATATATTGATGGAGCAGGAAGGTTTTGGACCTATGTCCACGTGATACTGCCAATGTCAAAACCTTCACTAATGGTTGTAGGGGTGTTGACATTTATTGGATCATGGAACGATTTTTATAGACCGCTAATTTTTATCAATGATACTATTAAAATGACTTTACCATTGGGATTAACAGCATTACGAGGTATGTTAGGAACAGGAAATCAATCATCGGTATTAGCAGGGGTTGTACTTTCTATGATAGCACCTTTATTATTTTACATATTTGGTCAGCGATATTTAATTGAAGGAGCTAATATGGGAGGACTAAAAGGGTAGTTTATTTACTTCTATTCAATAAAAAGAGGAGGGGGAACCTAATGAGTAAATCTAGATTTTTATACAAGAAAGAGAAAACACGAGAAATTAGTTTTCCTTTAGGCGGAATTGGCACAGGATGTATTGGGCTAGCTGGAAATGGAAGATTAATAGACTGGGAGATACAAAACCGACCTAATAAAGGTAGCTTTAATGCCTATTCTCATTTCGCAATAAAGGCTGAGAAGAATGGCGAAGTTATTGATGCTAGGGTCTTAAATGGGGATTTACATCCTCCTTATTCAGGAAAATATGGAGAACCACATTATAATAGTTTTGGATTTGGCCCACCTAGGGCATACTTATCAGGAGTTCCTCATTTTAAAGAGGTGGAATTTTTGGGCGAGTTCCCCTTAGCCAATCTAGCTTTTATTGATGATACTTTTCCTGCAGAAGTTGACTTAACTGCATTTAATCCTTTTATTCCTATGAATGACAAGGATTCCAGTATCCCAGGGGCATTTTTTGAGATTAATGTTAAGAATACAACCTCAGAGGCTTTAGAGTATTCGGTAGTTTTTTGTGTTGGTAATATGAATACCCGAAATTATTCCTATAATCAATATACTAAAAAAGGATCACTCCATGCCATTGAACTAAAAATGGATGAGAGCCAAAAAGACAAAGTGAATTATGGTAATTTAACTATAGCAACAGATGCAGAGGATATAAGTTATCAGGAATATTGGTACAGGGGAAGCTGGTTTGATTCCTTAGAGGTTTATTGGAATGACTTAAATAAGCCTGGCAAATTCATTAATAGAACATATGAAAGCAAAAAAGATAGGACGAAAACAGGAAATGAATATGACAGCGATATGTGTACCCTAGCTGTTCACTTTTCTTTAAAGCCTGGGGAGTCTAAGAAAGCTAAATTTGTTTTGACATGGTATTACCCGAATTGTAGAAATTATTGGAATCCCAGAAAAGATGAGAGCTCCTGTGATTGCCAATGCGGATGTGAAACTCAATGGAAGAATTATTATTCCAATCTGTTTGTAGACTCCTTGGATTGTGCCCAGTATTGTTTCAAAAAATGGGATGAGCTCTATAATGAGACACTGTCCTTTAAGAAAGCTCTCTTTTCTTCTACATTGCCGAGCGTGGTAATTGATGCTGTTTCTGCAAATATATCTATACTTAAGACGCCTACTTGTCTCCGACTAGAAGACGGCTCCTTCTACGGTTTTGAAGGTTGTCACTGTGATAGCGGATGCTGTGAGGGCTCCTGTGCTCATGTTTGGAACTATACATATGCTCTACCGTTCCTATTCCCAAATCTAGAAAGGTCTATGAGAGAACTAGACTATAAATATAACATGAGGGAAGATGGAGCTATGGCCTTTAGGCTACAACTTCCTTTAGGTGTTGGCAGAGCACAGTTTAGACCTTGTGCTGATGGCCAGTTTGGGGGAGTAATTAAAACTTACCGTGAATGGAAAATATCAGGTGATGATGAATGGCTAAAGAGAATGTGGCCTTCTGTCAAAAAGTCCATAGAGTATGCATGGGCAGACAGTAATGAGGATAGATGGGATCCAGAACGCAAAGGTGTTCTAGCAGGGCGTCAACATCATACACTGGATATGGAGCTTTTTGGTCCAAACTCTTGGCTTACCGGCTTCTATCTTGCTGCCCTAAAAGCTGGTGCAGAGATGGCATCTTATTTAGGTGAAAGCAATACAGCAGAAGAATATATGGATATTTTTAAGCGGGGTAAAAAGTGGGCTGATTCTAACCTTTTCAATGGTGAATATTATTATCATCTAATTGATTTAAAAGATAAATCTATCCTAGAACAGTTTGATGCTGGGCGTCCTGATACTTTAATGGGAGATTCGGTAGTTGATGCCTACTGGAATTATGAAGAAGGAGAAATAAAGTATCAGGTTGGGGAAGGCTGTATTATTGATCAAGTACTTGCTCAGTGGCATGCTAATTTAGTAGGACTAGGTGAAATATTCGATGAAGCTCAGACTCGTAAGGCACTTTATTCATTATATAAATATAACTTCAAGAAGAGTATGAGAAATATCTTTAATCCATGTAGGGTTTTTAGTCTTAATGACGAAGCAGGAATGATAATTTGTTCTTATCCAGCCACCGCCCAAAGGCCAATTGTGCCTGTTCCATACGCTCAAGAAGCCATGCATGGGTTTGAATATCAGGCTGCTTGTCATTTAATCCAAGAAGGATTTATAGAGGAAGGACTAGAAGTAGTAGAGGGTATACGTAATAGATATGATGGAGAGAAGCGTAACCCTTGGAATGAGATCGAGTGCGGCAGCAACTATGCACGGTCCATGGCCAGCTACGCATTGCTCCTAGCATATTCTGGCTTCATGTATGACATGAGCAAGAAACTAATAGGTTTTGATCCAATTATAGATGATGATTTTCGGGCTTTTTGGTCACTAAATTCCGGTTGGGGGATTTTTGAAAAAACAGAACAAAGAATTGAGTTTAGGACATTGTATGGCAGTATAGAACTTGCAGCATTAAGATTACCCTTTATAAAGGATATGAAGATAGATACCATTACATTAAATGATATTTGCTTGGACTATAGTATACAAGAAGGGGATATACAATTCCTTAATAATGTAATTGTAGATCAGGACTCTTCTATAATAATTAAATTACAAAGCAATAAATAATATAAAAATAATGAACATGGAGGTTACAAAATGGCTGATAAAGTTTGCACGAAGGAACAACTATATTCATTGGGAGCCCAGAGAACATTTGCAGGTGATGCTAATGAAGTTGCATTTTTGCTGGGAGGAATTGGTACAGGCAATGTGTCAATCGGTGCTCGAGGACAGTTAAGGGATTGGGAAATATTCAATCGACCTGGAAAGGGAAATCATATACCATATACTTTCTTCGCCATAAGGGCAGAAAGTGACGGCGGGGATGCTGTGGTAAAAGTGTTGGAATCGGAGATACAACCTCCCTATTCCAAATCCCATGGCTATACATCAGCTGAGGTAGCAGGGCTTCCTCGTTTAAAGTCTTCCAAGATGAAAGGCGAATATCCATTTGTATGGATAGATTTTGACGATAATGAATTGCCAGTTGACGTATCTTTAGAGGCTTTTACACCCTTCATACCCCTAAACGCAGATGATTCGGGAATACCGGGTGCTATTATAAGATATAAGGTAAAGAATACTTCAAGTTCACCGGTTAAGGTTTCCATTATGAGCTCTTTATCTAATGCAATTGGTCATGATGGCTACGATGTATTTAACAATTTGATACCAAACCCTAATGTATTTAATGAATATAGAAATGATAATGGGGTAAATGGGCTATTCTATTTCAGTAAAGAGGAAGAGCATTCCATAAAATATGGCAGTATGGCATTGATGACCCGGGATGATTCCATAACTTACAAAACCTATTGGCTTGACGGTGGATGGTGGGATGGTATTCATGATCTATGGGATGATTTTTGTGAGGATGGCCTTTTAGATGAAGAATCAGAATTTGAGGGAACAGGTAACAGGATGCATAATTCCAGATTGAAAGTTGGATCCTTAGGCATATATGAAACTCTTGAATCAGGCCAAGAGAAAATATTTGAATTTATCCTAACATGGTATTTCCCAAATAGGGTAAAAAATTGGGATGAAGATAGTTGCTGTTGCTCCAATGGTGAATGTGAAACCGTAAGGAATTACTATTCCACACTATTTAAAGATGCTTGGCATGCTGGTAAATATATGTATGAGAATCTAGAAAGATTGGAAAGCCAATCTAGGGATTTCCATAGGGCATTGTTTAACAGTACTCTACCGTCTTATGTTATTGATGCATTGGCTAGCAATATTACGGTTTGTAGAAGCACTACCTGTTTTAGGTTGGAGGATGGGACACTCTTAGGATGGGAAGGATGTTTTGATCAAAAAGGATGTTGTGAAGGAAGCTGTACCCATGTGTGGAACTATGCTCAAACCATAGCTTTCTTATTCCCAGAACTTGAGCAGTCCATGAGGATGGTGGAATTCAACCTGGAAACCGATGAGAATGGTAAGATGTCCTTTAGAACAAGGCGGGTATTCGGTAAAGAGCCATGGGACTTCCTACCAGCTACCGATGGTCAGATGGGAACCATAATCCGTCTGTACAGAGAATGGAAGATTAGCGGCGATGATGAGCTAATTAAAATGGTATGGGATAAGGCCAGCAAAGCCTTAGATTTCGCCTTTGATTATTGGGATTCCGATGGTGATTTTGTCCTAGACAGCCAGCAACATAATACCTATGACATTGAGTTCTATGGTCCCAATTCTTTGACTAATTCCATGTTTTTTGCTGCTTTAAAAGCAGGTGCAGAGATAGCAGAGTATTTGGGAGGTCAAAAACATGCCACTAAATATAGAGAAGCCCTGGCCAAGGGTAGCAAGCGTATGGATGAGCTCCTTTGGGGAGGAGAGTATTATATACAGAAGATTGATGATGTTGATGAGTATCGTTATCAATATGGTCAAGGATGTCTGTCAGACCAAATACTGGGACAGTTCTTGGCTCATGTTGCAGGATTAGGCTATATTCTGCCAGAGGAACATGTAAAGAAAGCAGTTCACTCAATATTCAAGTATAACTTCCGGACGACTTTTAGGAATCATCATAACGTACAGCGTACCTATGTGCTTAATGATGAAAAAGGGTTGCTCCTTTGTTCATGGCCTAAGGGAGGTAGACCTAAAATTCCATTTGTATATTCTGATGAAGTATGGACAGGAATAGAGTATCAGGTTGCAGCTCATCTAATATATGAAGGGTTCATTGATGAAGGACTTACCATTGTGAAAGCAGTACGTGACCGCCATGATGGTTATCGTAGAAATCCATGGAATGAAGTGGAATGTGGGCATCATTATGCCCGGTCTATGGCTAGTTGGGCTGTACTAACTGCACTGAGTGGATTTAAGTATGATATGGTAGAAGGAACTATGAGCTTTAATCCAGTCATTAATCAGGATGATTTTAGCACATTCTGGAGTACTGGCAAGGGATGGGGAATATATACTCAAACGAAAGATGCTGAGACTGGAGAAATTAAGTGGAATATAGAAGTATTGTATGGAAGCTTGGAAGGTATCAGGGTAAATGGCAAAAATCTATAAAAATAGCCTTATATAGGATATAGCCTATGATATAACCAATAAGTAGAAAATAGCTGTCGAGAAAATAGGTAATACTTTCTCGGCAGCTATTTTATTTTCAAGGAGATATCTTTTAAGGTAGAAGGCGTTTATAGGAAAGCTATGGGCTTTGAATAGTGCACAAAATTATTGACAAACGATAATTTGCCTCTTATAATGTAAATATAATTATTGTAAAACGATAATAAGGGGTGACATATGAATCGAAAATTATTATTATTTATCTTTGCAGTAGAAGCTGTAATCTGTTCGATACTGGCTACCCTGGGATCGCCAACTAGCGGTATTTTTCCTGCAGTGATGGCATTTCCTTTTGAGCAACTAGGCATTGGATTGCGCAGGCTCTCTCTATCCGGCGGGGTAGGTAATGGTATAGCGATTGTACTGTACGTTGCAATCTGCCTCGCTCCATGTACTATTATCCTTATACATAAGAAGAAAAACTCTCTTCATATCGAAGATAGTCTGCTGGGACTGCTATCAATACTGCTTTTCCCGGTTATGTACCAATTGATAAATCCGGGACTCATAGGCAGAACTATTGGCGCAAGCAAAAATCTTGCTTTTGCAAAAGCCATATTAGGGGGCACAGTCTATTCTGTAACATTTGCCTATTTGATACTGAGAACCCTTAGACTGTTATTTTC
>JAWLDD010000014.1:0-17819 GCA_041686815.1 Candidatus Atribacteria bacterium
TAACAAGGAGTTTTATTATATATCAACAGGTAATTATTTGAAGCATAGGCACTTATTATCCATTGACTTTCAGTAAATTTTTTTCTGCAACACTACTGATACCACATATATATTAGTAGGCATATTCCAAACAACATCCAGAGCTGTAATAAAGCTTGACACATTCAAACTCAACCCCAAAAGGTATAATATTCCATTGATGGGAAATAATATTTTGGTACAAGCTAAATTGTTACAAAAACTTGACAAAATATTAATATAGTATTACAATTACCCCATCGACTTAGTAAAGTCAATTTTTAAAGGAGGAAGTATAATGGAACCACAACAGTGGAGCATGCGAAAGAGCAAGTTGCTATGGCTAATTTGCATGGTCCTAATCATTACCGGGGGTGCCTCGGTAGCAGTAGCCCATTATATGGATTCGATCGTAAGTGATGTGACATTAAATGATAATGGGTATGTCGTCCAAATTCAAACTACAGAAAAAACAGTCAAAGAGCTTTTGGATAAATACGAGATAACACTAGGGCCGGGAGACGAGATAAATCCTGGACCGGAAGAGGAAATAGTGGATGGATCTGAGATCAAAATCCACCGTGCTTTTAAAGTAACTATTGCAGCTGATGGCAATATAAAGTCAGTATACCTAACTCAAGGCACTATAAAGGATGCTCTTGAAAAGGCATACATCGTCCTAGGCGAGAAGGACTTTGTGAATTATGGCTTAGACCAACAAGCTGCACCTGGAGACCATATCAAAGTCACCAGGGTTAAAGAAGAGGTTTTAGTTGAAACCGAGAAGATACCTTACCGGATAGTAACCAAGGAGAACAACAAACTTAAAAAAGGAACGGAAAAGGTAGTCCAGGAAGGAAAAGAAGGTGAGAAGGAAAGAAAAATACTCATTGCCTATCATGATGGCGTTGAAGTCGGTCGTGAGGTAGTAGAAGAGCGGATCTCCAAAGAACCCGAAGATAGAGTTATCGATAAAGGAACCTATGTGGCTCCGCCGGTATCCAGGGGAAGTACAACCAGGAGTAAAAATTCTAGCCAAGGATCTACCAGCAGTAAAACCTCAAGCAAACAAACCGAATCAAGTAAGACATCTAGCAGCCAAACCGCCAATAAGTCAACAAAAACCTTTACGGCTACAGCCTATACCCATACTGGGAACAGAACCAGAACTGGAAAATGGCCTAAACCGGGTATGATTGCCGTTGATCCCAACGTTATCCCTTTGGGCACCAAGGTATACGTTGAGTTTTCAGGTAAATGGTCTTACCTTACAGGCTATTATATAGCTGAGGATACTGGAGGGGCTATTAAAGGGTATATCATCGATGTATTCATGGATGACAAGAATACTGTAAGAGAATTTGGTAGACGAAAAGTTAAAGTTAGCTACTAGGTCTATGTTGCTAGACAAAGGATAAAATTGAAATAGCACATTAATAAAGATGGGCAGGATATCATATATCCTGCCCTTTTGAGGAGGAAAACTATGAGACCGCTTACATCCCCGAAGGTTATTAAGGATATTATAGACAGACACAACTTCAGATTTAGTAAAAGTCTTGGTCAAAACTTTTTAATTGACAGCAACATAGTGGAAAAGATTATGGAAGGGGCACAAATAAATAGTCAGGATAGGGTGTTGGAGATAGGTCCTGGCATAGGAACCCTTACCCAAGAGCTGGTATCAAGGGCTGGAAAGGTTGTAGCTGTGGAGATCGATAAAGACCTTTTACCGGTACTGGATGAGACCTTGGGCAAACCTTCCAACCTATCCATAATTCAGGGCGATATATTAAAGATAGATTTAGAAGGACTGGTGAAGGAATTCTTTGATGGCAAGGATTTTAAAGTTGTAGCCAATTTGCCCTATTACATAACTACCCCTATAATAATGCGCTTTCTTGAGGAAAAGCTGCCCTTTACCACACTAACGGTAATGGTACAGAAGGAAGTCGCCCAAAGGATGGCTGCCAGACCAGGTCAAAAGGAATATGGCGCTTTATCGGTGGCGGTGCAGTACTATACCAATCCCCGGGTGGTATGCAAGGTACCAGCCAGTGTTTTTATGCCCCGGCCAAAGGTAGATTCCATGGTTATAGCACTGGATAGGCGTCATAGCCCACCTGCAGAGGTTTACGACAGAGATATATTCTTTAAGGTAGTCAGAGGGGCATTTGCCAAGCGAAGAAAAACCCTACTTAATAACTTAACTTCAGGTGATTTAGAGGAGTGGAGCAAACAAGATATCTTAGAAATACTAGAGGATTCTGGTATAGATCCTCAAAAGCGAGGGGAGACGCTGAGCATACAACAATTCGCCATTATTGCCAATAGCATGGTTATTAAAGGACAGAAAGAAACCTGATTCAAAAATTGGGTTTCTTTTTTTTATATTCCCTTCATATACTAGTACAAAGCATAAAAAGGGGGGAAGGAAAGTTGGCCAACAGATCTTATTATCATCGTTCCTTCATTATCTTAAAGGCCGAAAACAGAGGCTATGGACTAAAATCTGGTAAAGAGCCTGCAGGGTATTGTAAATTTGAGATTAGAAGGGGAATAGGCAAGGCATACATATTTGTTCAGGATATGAAGCCTAGCAGCACATTAGATGGTGTTTATGAAGTCTATTTGATATCAGCGGACAGCACTATAAGACCGTGTAAACTAGCTAGCCTACATGTAGATCAGCAGGGCCGTGGTGAGCATATAGCCTCATTCGATGCAAATGATATTATGGGAACCGGTTATTCATTGGAAAACTTCCATGCTCTAACCATAGCATTTAGGTCCGAGTCAGAGGGGAGGGGTATGAAGATATCATACCCATTGATTGGCTATTCCAGCCGCAATGTCAACATCGATATACATGAAATAACAGAAAGTTTAAAGCTAATACACGGAGAGAATATAGAGGTTGAATCTGAGCCTATAGATCAATCTTTGCCAGATACTGAACCAGAAGTTGAACTCATGGATGAGGAAAAAGTTGATGGCTTAACAGATACCCAACCGGAAGTTGAACTCATGGATGAAGAAGAAGTTGATGGCTTAACAGATATCCAACAGGAAGATGAATCCATGGTTGAGGAAGAAGTTGAGGGCTCAACAACTACGGATACCCAACCGGAAGACGAAGTAGAGATTGAAACTCAAGTAGATCTGGAAAGTGACATTTCAGCCCAACCTGAGCCGGAATCAATACCTGAGATGAAATTTGAGCCTTTGACCGATTTTACCGAGCAGGATACACAGCCAATCTATGATCATGGGAATGTGGACCAACAAGGATATACACAAGGACAGGGAGATTTAGATAGCTACGAGGAGGAATTAAGACGTGCTTATGAGGATAGCTATCAGGAATATCTCCAGGATATGAACTACCAGGATGATATGTACTCATATCCAGCTGCTACTTATTGGGACAATGTAAAGGATTATTTTACAGGATTGTTTAGTGCTTACCAAAGAGTATATCCTTTCGATAACCAACTGGGAGAAGCAGAATGGATTAAGGTACCTCAGGCAGTCCCCAGTCACGGTGGATACTACGACGCATCCATCTATCGCTATCCCTACTATGGCAGCTCCTATCCTGATCATTATATTCTGGGGCTCATAAAGGAAAACCAGCAAACGAAATATGTGGTATATGGCATTCCCAGCATGTACAGCATGATACCTCCCGTATCCATAACCGGCTTTTCTAGGTGGGTACCAGTCAAGGATGGATATGGAATGGGGTACTGGCTGCTATATATCGATGCAATTAGTGGAAGGGTTGTATATACCTATGATATGAGGGAATGATTGAATAATCATTCCTTCATTTTTCTTTTTCTCCCTTTTTTTTTTCGCAGATATATGGTAAAATATATTAGGTAATTACATATATTGCTAAATATGGCAACATACGACACATTTAAACACATTAGGCCATAAATCGGCATAGATATGCATGTATTGACAAAGATATAGGGGAGGAATAATTAGTGGAACAAAAGACACGGATTGCTATTGTAGATGATAATTATGGTATACGTGAGATAATATCCTCATATATTGAAGCTCAGGAGGATATGAAAGTAGTTGGTAAGGCCGGGGATGGTGTGGAAGCTTTACAGGTGATACAGGAAACAAACCCCGATATAGTTATCCTGGATATGATTATGCCAAGATTGGACGGATTGGGAGTTTTGGAACAGATTAATCAACTTAATAAAAATGATGAGCCCCTTTTTATATGCCTGTCTGCCGTAGGACAAGAGGAACTGATACGAAAAGCTGTTGGCCTTGGTGCAAAATACTATATGATAAAGCCTTTTGACATGGCTATGCTGATGAAGAGGATCAGGGAGTTGGCAGGTAATAAGAAAGGAGTAGTTGGCGAGGATTACAGGAATACTGGTCAGAATAAGTCAAAGAACATCGAAGAAAAGATAACCGACATATTTCTTATGATTGGCATTCCAGCTCATATAAAGGGTTATCATTTTCTACGAGAAGCCATCAAGATGGTGGTAAAGGATGGGGATGTCATAAACCGGATTACTAAAGAACTTTACCCTGGAATAGCCAAGGAATTTAAAACCACCCCCAGCAAGGTGGAAAGAGCAATTCGCCATGCCATTGATGTAGCCTGGAACA
This sequence comes from Candidatus Atribacteria bacterium, assembly GCA_041686815.1. Lineage (GTDB taxonomy): Bacteria > Bacillota > Clostridia > Caldicoprobacterales > UBA3941 > JAWLDD01. The sequence continues at coordinate 4,669 of JAWLDD010000014.1, forward strand.
GAGGTAAGGTGGAGAATATAAACCAGCTGTTCGGATATGTGGTTTATGACGAAAACGACAAACCTACCAACGGGGAATTCATTGCCCTTATAGCTGATAAGCTGAATATGGAGGAATCAGCTTAAAACTACAAAGCCTTGACAATTCCCAATCCAACATAATATGATAATATTAGAATATAATATTATTTAAAGGTAGGAGACGCTAATGGCATCAAGGCTGGCTGACTATGAAAGGAAAGCAGAAATACTCAAAACCTTGGGGCATCCTGTTAGGCTGTGTATTGTGCACGGTTTGCTTGCTAGAGAGTGCAACGTAACAGGGATCCAAGAGTGCTTGAAACTGCCCCAATCCACTATATCCCAACACCTCGGCATATTGAAGGCTCGAGGGATAATAAAAGGTGAGCGAAATGGGCTGGAGATTACCTATTCTGTAGTGGATGAAGATGTGATTCGCTTGGTAAAGGCTTTTATGGCAGAAGCACAACCTTTCCAGGAAGGTTAAACAATTCTGAAAATATAACATGTTAAAACTGTGGAAAACTATACAAGAATATCCACAGACTAAAATCCACAGAAAATAGGAATTTGGGGATAAGTCTGTGGATATTGTGAATAAGTATTCTGTAAACCTGTGGATAACTTATCCCCAACATGTGATTATATTTTCTTTTTTGATACGATTATATAGTTATTATCAAGAAGGATTTTTTGTTCTTCCGGCGAATACATCTTTACATAAGGGAATAATATATTAAAATTGCTTTCTGGAGGGAAGACAAAATGGCCTATAAAAAATGTCCTAGATGTAGTCTAAATTATATTCAGGATATGGAATTATTATGTAAAATATGTCAAGAAGAAGTCGGCAAAGCCATCCGAGCCAATGGCGATGACGAGGAAGAATATGATATTTGCCCGGAATGTGGCGAAAATATAATAAAGACAGGCGAGGACATGTGTTACCAATGTCTGATGGAGCACATGCAAGATGAAGTGGACGAGGAGAGTCGTAAAAAGGACGAATGGGAAGATTTCTTGCCTAAGGAAGATGATGACGACCTCTTTGGAGATGATGACGAAGAGCTAGAGGAATTGGAAGAGATAGAGCTAGATGAGGAATTCGAAGAGCCCGAGCCCGACATGGAGTCGGAAGAAGACTTTGACTAATAAATAACATTTACATATTTTATGTAAATGGGGAAATAATAGCAATACAACCAAATCATCCTTGCAAAGCAGTCAATGAGTATTGCTTCATTTTTAAGAACGCTTGTACCGTTTAGGTAACAGCGTTTTTTTCATATAAGGGCAAATGACCTCCATTAATGAATCTTTATAGGCATTTCTGGACAAGATATACAATATGTAAAAAAAATAATGGGAAGTGGTAAAATGATAAACATGGATGCTTTGGACAAGGTCAGAGAGACTTTGGAGTCCAATATTGGTGAAAGAGTTAGATTAAAAGCTAACAGGGGAAGAAGACGTACTTACGTGGATGAAGGCATTATCCACGATATATATCCCAGCGTATTTACGGTACTGGTGGACATAGATAATCAAAGGACCAGAACCCTATGCTACACATACTCCGACGTGCTGACCTCCAATGTAGAACTGGTGGTATGTAAAAATAATCAAAGAATCTAACATATTTTTTGATGGCCATCTATATTTATAGATATGGGACGTTTATATTGCACTTACTATAAATATATCCAAGAGGGGGAATGGAATTGGCCATCAAATATGAAAAGGGACTTCTAAAAGTGGATCAGCCGGTAGGGGAAGAGTTGTCCCAGCAATTAATGGAGGAAGAACTGATAATTCCTGAAGGCAAGCCTGATATAGCAAGAATTCTGGATATAGGGGCTACGGTGTACGGAACCGGCAAGGAAGTGGTCCAAGGCCAGGTTATGGTAGAGGGGATTATTCGCTACAATCTCCTTTATATAGCCTTGGGGGATGATAACCGTGTGGTGCAGTTGGAGGAGGAGACCGGATTTACAAAATATGTGGATCTAGAAGGCGCTAAACCAAGGATGACAGCTGATGTATCCTATGAACTTGAGCATATAGACTACGATATAGAAAACAGCAGAAAGCTAAAGGTCAGGACGGTATTGAATATTGGATGCAGGGTACAGCAATTATTACAGCTGGAAGTACTCAGGGCTTTCGAAGATCAAGAAAAAATACAAGCATTGAGTGAACCCATAAAACTGGTATCCTCGGCTGGAGATGGAAGCGGCCAAACTATCATTAGAGAAGACGTGGAGATACCGGCTGACATGCCTTCAGCAGTGGAGATATTGAGAAAAGATGCCAAGGCAAAAGTACTGGAGAAGCGGGTGGCTGACAACAGAGTCATTGCCCAGGGAGAAGTGGACGTTAAACTCTTATATCTATCCCAAGAGATTAATGATCCAGTCCATCTTGTACAATATCAAATCCCCTTTACCCATTTTGTGGAGATACAGGGCGCATATCAAGGCATGGACTGCGACGCCAGGGTGGAGGTCCAAGAACTGGATGTATCTCTAAGGCAGGATATAGTGGGGGATGTTAGGGTATTGTCCATAGACATGATACTCCTTATGGAGGGTAGGGTTTATGAGGCCTATGAACAGGACATAATAGTGGATGCCTATAGCCCAGGTGCCTCATTGGATTTAAAGAAGGAAAAGATCCTTTTAACCCATAAGGTAGGAGAAGGTCAAGTTCAATCCGTAATCAGGGAAAACATAGAGATTCCTGAGAATATGCCACCAGTTGAGAAGATCCTTTACACCGAAGCTAAGCCTTTGATAGCCGATTATCGCATTAGTGACGGTCAGGTGCTGGTGGATGGAGTGCTAACCAATGTCATCCTCTACAAGCCAGAAGACCAAGAGCTGCCCATAAGCAGCCTAAAGACTGATATACCCTTTACACAGGCTATAGAGGTTGAAGGCATAACCGAGGAAATGGACTGCCTCTGCAATACATCGGTATCCTACATAAGTCATACCCAGGTATCGCCCAAGGAGTTTGAACTTAAGATAACCCTTTTGACCAAAGGGCAAGTAACCAAGACCGTTGAAAAGGCAGTACTGTTGGATGTAGAGGAATTAGAACAGGATCATGAAGAGATTTCTGGAGTATATATCTATTTTGTACAGCCTGGAGATACCCTATGGTCAGTGGCTAAGCGATACAACACTACCATAAGCAGTATCTTAAAATACAATGATATTGAAGACCAAGAAGCCCTTGAGGTAGGCAGCAAAATCATCATCTTTAAGAAACTGGATTATTCCGTTACATGAAAGAGTCAAAACCTAAAATCGCATAAACTCCTAGAATATTTAAACTGCTCGGTCTAAGATTTGACGGGCAGTTTTTTTGTGGAAAAGACCCTTTGTTCAGTGTATAATAACCATACAACACGCAACGCCGGCTTTATGACGGCTTATGTATTGAAGAAATGAAACGAAGGGATTAAGCGCTATGAAAAGTATCTCCATAAAAGCATATGCCAAGATAAATTTGACCTTAGATGTTGTAGGTAAGAGGCCTGACGGTTATCATGATGTGGAGATGATAATGCAGTCCATAGACCTATGGGATGAGATCATATTAAAGGAAATCAGTGAAGGGATAGAGTTAACCTGCAATATAGAGGAGTTGCCAAGAGACAAAGGCAACATAGCCTGGAGGGCAGCCCAGCTAATAAAGGATAAATTCGGAATTACAAAGGGCATCCATATAACCATAAACAAAAACATCCCCTTAGAAGGGGGTCTGGCAGGGGGGAGTGCTGACTGCGCCGCTGTCCTGTCCGGGCTCAATGAGCTTTGGGAGCTGGGGATGGACGGACAGCAGCTTAGAGCGTTGGGTAAGAGCTTAGGTGCGGATGTGCCTTTTTGCCTTATGGGAGGAACAGCTCTAGCCCAGGGTATTGGAGATAAGCTTACTCCCATAGATCTTAAAGGGGATCTATGGCTGGTTATAATAAAACCGGAATTTGGGGTATCCACCAGAGAGGTCTATACCGGGCTAAAGATGGAAGAGATACAGAAAAGGCCGGACAACAAAAGGATGATTGGATACCTAAATACTGGTAGAGTTAGGGATATAGCAGATAATTTGGTAAATGTCCTGGAAGAGGTAACCATACCCATGCACCCTGACATTTCCCGAATAAAATCCCTATTGGCCCATCAAGGAGCCCTAGGCACCTTAATGAGCGGGAGCGGGCCATCGGTGTACGGCCTTTTTTCCGACAAAGATGCAGCCAAGAATGCTGCCACTGCCTTAAAAGGCCAATATGATCTAGTTATTGCTCTAAAAACCGTTAGGAAAGGGCTGATTCAATTATCTTAGCTATCATATTTGTTCTGTTAAAAGGGGTGATAAAGTAGATTCCGTCCACGTGATCCCTCACTTTATCGACCAGCTCTGCAGCCATATCTACTCCTACCTCCTCAGCCTCCTGGCGGGACATATCCGGTGCAAACCTATTTATGCATTCCTCGGGAATATCAATGCCTGGCACCTCATTGTTTAAAAACATGGCATTTCTATAGCTGACCAATGGCATAATACCTGCCAGTACCTTAACCCTTAGCTGAGCCTTTATCCTCTTTAAATAATCTATGACATCATCTCGAAAGATAGGCTGTGTTAAAAAGAATTGAGCGCCTTTGCTTGCCTTTAGCTTCATTCTCCTTAGCTCCACATCCCTATTAACAACGTTTAGGTTTAGAGCACCACCTATTAAATAGGGCTCAAAAGCAAATAGTTCTCGATTCATCTCATCAACCATTTCCATCAATTTAACGGAGTTTAGGTTGAATACGCTCTTTATATCGTTTCGTTCTGGACTGGGAACAGGATCCCCCGTAACAATGAGAAGGTTTCGTATTCCTTCGATATGAGCAGCCAACAGGGAGGATTTAAGTGCGATGATATTTTTATCCCTACAACATACATGGGGCATTGTCTCCATGCCCAATTCCCTCTTTATCTTAGATGCTGCCATGATGGAATCCATCCTAGGCCTGGCCAAAGGGGAATCGGCGATAGTTAATATATCCACTCCCTTATCTCTTAATTCCCTTGCTCCTTTCATCATCTTGCTGACATCAGTAGCAAAAGGAGGATCCAATTCAACGGCTATGACAAACTGGCCTTTTTTAACCTTGTCTGCAAAGGAATTGGAGTAGGTGCTGGGGGTAGGCACCTTCTTAGTGATAACCTTTGGTGCTGCCAATTGGCGGATGGGTTTTGTATTAATAAGATCTGATAAGGCCTTAATATGTGCTGGTGTGGTACCACAGCAGCCGCCAATAATCTTTACTCCCAGACCTTTTATATCAATCAACTTGTCTGCAAAGTATTCGGGATTTTGGGTATACACCGTTCTCTCGTTGATGATCACAGGATAACCGGAATTTGGCAAGGCGGATACTATGTCCTTTGAAAAATCTAAGTCCGCGATAGCATTATAGAGATGGGTTGGTCCAATGCCGCAATTAAATCCATATCCATCGATATAGGGAATCTCCTTTACTTGACTAATAACCCGCTTAGGGCTAATGCCTCTTCTAGTATAGCCACTGGTATTTAGGGCAAATTGGGCTAGAATAAAGGCATTGGGATTTAGTGATTTTATATGCTTAAAGATATCATAAAGGTACTCTGTACCGCTAAAGGTTTCGAAGATGAATATTTCTGCCCCCAAATTTAAGAATGTATCAACTATAAATAAATATTCATCAAGTATGATGCTCTTATCAATGGCTTTACCATCAATCAGCTCGGGTATAGGCCCTATATCAGCAGCAACAAAAACATCCCGCCCTTTTACAGCCAATTGGGCAATCTCATATCCCCTTTCTATAAGCAGCTTTATATCCTTGCGATTCTTCTCCATTGTAAAGCTGTTTGCAGAAAAGGTATTGGTCCGGATCAATTTTGCGCCGGCTTCAATATATTGATCATGTATGATTTTGACTATGTGAGGATTCTCTATATTGGCAAACTCCGAGATGGTGGTATGTGAGCCTGCTATGGTAGAATAGTAGGTACCCATAGCACCATCTGTTATCAATACCTTATTTTTTAAGTAATTTTTTAGCATAGAGATGACTCCTAAACGGTATTATTGTATACTATTTGCATAATAATACAATGCTTAACCAAAGTCAATATTGGCTTGTGGTAATGATTTGAATTTAGTGTATTCATAATAAGCTCATTATGAGTTATAATTTAATTGGTTAAGTTATATTTAATTCGTATTATACAATCCATTATAACAAGAAAGAGGGTAATGGGGATGGCCAAGGTAAATGCCCTAATATTGGCAGGGGACAGCGGACAAGGGGAATTTGGCATCGATGTTGAGAATAAATCCTTTATTGATATAAATGGAAAATGGATAGTTGAATATGTGGTGGAGGGTCTAAAGGAATCCCAAATGGTGGATAGCATATCCATTGTTGGGCCTGTAGATCAGCTAAAGTCCAGATTGGCAGACAAAGTGGATTACTTTATTGAAGAGGAAGTCGAACTCTTTGAAAATCTCAAAAAAGGGCTTAAACCCTTTGAGGATGATGACTTTGTCCTAGTTGCAACATCTGATATTCCAATGATAAAGGGAGCCATAGTAGCGGACTTTATCCAAAAATGCAGGGACCAGAATGCAGATCTTTATTATCCCATAGTTGAAAAAAAGGTAAACGACAGTCTCTATCCCGGCTTTAAAAGGACCTATGTAAAACTAAAGGATGGTACCTTTACAGGAGGTAATATCATTGGGCTTAATCCTAGAGTAGTGGAACCCTGTGCAAGGTTTGCCAAGGAACTCATCGCCCATAGGAAAAAACCGTGGGAGCTGGGTCGCTTGCTAGGCCCCAAGTTTTTGATATTGCTGGCCACAGGCAACTTGTCTATAGCTCATTTGGAAAGGCGGTTTTTTGAGCTGTTAAATATAAAAGCCCGTGCCATCATCTGCTCTTATCCTGAAATAGCAAACGATATAGACAAGCCCAGCGATGTGGAATTGGCAAACAGCTATATGAAACAGCCTGATCAACATATTTAGCCCACCTTTTTGTTCAATAATGAGTCATAATAAAGGAATATGACAAAAAATGTAGAATACTTTCTATATGATTCATAGGGAGGAGACAGTTTATATGTTAAGGCTGGAATGGATAGTCAGGTTGTTTTCGATAATTATGGCAGCACTATTGGGAATTCTGCTAAGCTCCCCAGATACTAACCTGTTCTTTGGGCTTTTATTTTGGATAAGTCTGATCTATAGTCTTTTCTTGTTGTTTAAAAAGTTTATCTATCCTTGGCCATTGGGTTCCTACTATAATCTGGCTATAGAAGCGGTAGAGCTTATGGTTCTTTTGTATATCCATTCAGCTTCTTCATCGCCTATGGCAGTAGTATTGTTTGTATCATTTATTGTGCGTATGATACTCATATATGAAGTTAAGATTTCTATTGCCGTAGGTATATTAGCATCGGGCTTCTTTATGTTGGTAGATCTCTATTCAGCTGATCCAGGTTTCAATATATACGCTGTACACAGGCTAATATACTGGGCAGTGGGCTTTGGATTCCTCCTTTGGACTATCTGGGAACTCTATTCATATTTGAACCGGTTGGAGAATAACCTTGATAAACTGAGGGAATCTGTGAACATCAAGGATGTGTTGATAGAAGAGCTGAATGAATCCCGCGAACGACTTCTAGAAGCCAACGATCAGCTGTATGTCTGGGCCAATACCGATTCCCTTACAGGTCTTTATAACTCCAGATACTTCAGCAGATATTGGGACAACTTGTATGAACAGTTCAGCCAAGTTAAGCAGGACAATTATCCAATAACTTTGCTGCTAATGGATATACAGGGACATAAGATTTATAATGATGTCTATGGTCATGCTGCTGGCGATGTACTTATTCAGGATTTGGCTTCCATCATTAGAGAGTGTTCGGAGCCTGAGGACATCCTGGTTAGATACAGCGACTATGTCTTTGCTGTTATCATCCCTGGCCAACAGGATGCCGAGGCCATAAAATTCTATCACAGGTTCAAAGGGAGCCTGGCAGAGTATTCTAAGGAACATCCAGGTATGCGCAACATCGAAATATCCATTGGCTGGTCGTCCTGCAGTGATATAGTTAGCGAAACTAAAGAGGAATTGATGGCTAGGGCCATAAACAACATGAGAATAGTCAGCTGATTATATGTATAAAAAACATATAAATGTCAATACTCACCATATAAGTATATTTTATAGCGGGGGTATTGATGATGCATTTGAGAAGATGGATTTTTATACCATTTATCATAATCATATCATTTTTACTGACTGCCAGTGTATGTCCGGATTTCGGGCATGACCAGCAGTACATTAGATTTCATGTCATAGCAAACAGCGATTCTGAGGAAGATCAGGCCGTAAAGTTAAAGGTTAGGGACAGGCTGCTAGCTGAATTTGGTGATGAGCTGGGACAATGCAGATCCCTTGAAGAAAGCCGAGTCATGATCCTAAGTAGACTTCAAGATATCCAAGACATAGCCCAGCAGGAGGTGGATAAGCACCTGACCGGATACCATGTGCAGGCAATGCTTGGGCACTTCGAATTTCCTACCAAAGCCTATGGCAACTTGTTATTGCCAGCGGGTCGATATCAAGCTCTCAGGATAGTTATAGGAAAGGGACAAGGAGCCAATTGGTGGTGTGTAATGTTTCCCCCTCTTTGTTTTGTGGATGTAAGCCATGGAGTGGCTAAAGACGGAGATCAAAATACTGACATACAATTAGATTCAGATAATGAGGGGGACAACGGTACCAAAATCCAATACACATTTAAAATACTGGAATGGTGGGATAAAGCAAAGAAAATACTGAGCTCCAGCTAATGATAAGGAATATTTTAACTGGTATATACTATTTAGGGTTAACGAAAAATATAACGGAAGCAAAGGATATTTTTATCAATTTCTAACACCTTCGATTCAAGAATGTGAAAGGAAGTAGAAAATGAAGACTAAGCAAAGGCTTCTCGTTATAACTGTTTTGTTAACTCTTTTTATTTGCACTGTAATGATTGTGGAGAACACCCGTTCTACCCAAAAAGCTGAGGAAACATTGGTGTATTGGGGAATGTATGGTGACAAGGTTTTCGAGATCCAACAGAAGCTAAAACAATGGGGATACTATGATGGCCCAATAGATGGTTATTATGGAGCTGCTACATTTGATGCAGTAAAGAAATTTCAGGCTAAAAATGGTCTGCTGGTAGACGGGACCGTAGGCAATCAAACCGCAGCTGCTATGGGTATAAGTCTAGGCACATCCAGTTCTGGAGGCGGGACAGCCCCGCCATCCAGGGGCGGTAGTCGCGGCGAAGGAGACGTGTACCTACTAGCCAAGGCAGTTCATGGTGAGGCTAGAGGAGAACCCTATCTAGGAAAGGTAGCGGTAGCTGCTGTAATACTCAATCGGGTAGCCGACCCCAGATTTCCCGACACCATTGCAGGGGTTATATACCAACCTGGAGCTTTTACAGCTGTATCCGATGGACAGATTAACTTAACCCCTGACGAAGAATCCCTTAGAGCTGCCAGAGATGCTCTAAATGGCTGGGATCCCACCTACGGGGCCGTATACTATTACAACCCAGCTAAGGCTACCAGCGCATGGATATGGTCAAGGCCAGTTCATCTTGTTATTGGCAGACATCATTTTGCAACATGATATAGGATAATACATATAGAAGGGATGATATTATGAGACGATGGGTTATTCCAGGCTTATTGCTGTTGGCTCTTATTATTACCGGTGCATGGGGATATAATCAGTATATGCAAAATCAAGATTACACCACTCGCACCAACAACCTATATCAAAAATCATTCTATGAGCTGGTGGGGAGGGTTGGAAATATAGAATCAGGGCTATCCAAACTTATGGTCACCGGCGACCAAGGCCAGACCATTGTCATGTTGTCCGATGTGTGGAGACAGGCCGATTCAGCTGGATCCCATCTAGGACAACTACCCCTTAGGCATATGGCCCTTGATAATACCTCCAAGTTTTTGAGTCAGCTGTCGGATTACTGCCGTTACTTGACTATAAAGGCAGGAGAAGGTAAGCCCTTGACGGTGGATGAAATGAATAATTTAAAGGAGCTATACAATAGCTGTATAAATTTAAGCAATGAGCTCAGGATTTTGGAGTCTGACGTCAATACAGGAACGGTATCCTGGCAGAAGATAGTGGATTATGGGAACAAGCAGTTAGCCGAGGGAACCCAGGATATTGTCACCCGGCAGTTTACAAAAATAGAGGAGAACTCAATAGAATACCCTACCCTAATCTATGACGGTCCTTTTTCCGAGACCCTCTTAAAGCCAAAAAAACTTAATATCACTGGAGACGACATAGACTATGAAAAGGCCGAGGGAATAGCCATAGATTTTATCGGACGTGACCGGGTTGAGAGGGTAGGCAGCGGCGCTGAAACCATGGGCAGTATTGAAACATGGGGTGTAACTATAGAAACCAACGATGGAGAAGGACCCTTTCATGTTTCGGTATCAAAAAAAGGCGGTAAAGTGGTGTCAGTTATCTCTGAAGGAGTGCCCAAGAAAGCTACTATGAGCTATAAGGAAGCAGAAAAGAGGGCTAAGGACTTTTTGGAGAAAAGAGGATACAGAAACATGGTACCCACCTACGGCCAACACAATGACGGTGTCGCAGTCATAAACTTTGCCTATAAGGACGGGGATGTTATTATCTATCCCGATCTAATAAAGGTCAAGGTCTCCTTAGGAACGGGGAATTTCATGGGCTTTGAAGCTCTGAATTATTTAACCGCTCACAAGGACCGGGATTTAAAGGAACCGAAATTAAGCTTGGAAGAAGCTAGGAAGTTGGTCAACAGAAACCTGGAGATAACCTCAGAAAGGCTGGCAGTCATTCCGAGCAAAGGTGGAAATGAAATCCAATGTTATGAATTTAAAGGGAAGTTTGGAAATGATAATTTTATTATCTATATAAACGCAGACACAGGTAAAGAGGAAAATATTCTAAAGATCTTGAATACCGACAATGGCACCATGGTTATATGATGAATATCCTCCAGTTTTTTAGCAACATATCGATATTTCTTTGGGACAAAATAAAGATAGCGGCTGTAAATCATTTAAGTCGCTAAGGAGGTATTGATATGGCTAGAAACAAAAGAGGTTTGATGTCTGAAAAGTTGAAGTACGAGATTGCCAAGGAACTTGGGGTAGACCATATCGTGCAGAGTGAAGGCTGGGGCGGTGTTTCCTCAAGGGATTGTGGCAATATTGTAAAAAAGGCCATTGAGATGGCTGAAAGGAACCTAGCAGGCAAATAGCCAGAGAGTACCCATCAAAAGAGAATCGGAGATCAGTTAGTCTCCGATTCTCTTTTTGCTCAAAGAAGATATTGACTTGAAGGATGGAATACTTAGTAGTAAAATAAAGTCAATGCAAACCACGAAAGTTTTTATTTCTACCTATGTGGAACTTCATATAGTTATGAGATTATGTTAGAATGGGATAGGAAAAGCTATATAAGGAGGCTGTATGGCTATGAAAAAGCTAAATCTGGCAATACTCTTTGGTGGCAAATCTGGGGAGCACGAGGTATCCTTGGTATCGGCTACTTCTATAATAGAAAACATCAACAGGGATAAATATAATTTGCATTTAATAGGCATTACCAAAGAAGGTCATTGGCGCTATTATGACGGCGATATCCAAAAGATCAAAACTGGTCAATGGCAGGAGGAATCCAAAGCCTTGGTATTGCCTGGCGATCCACAGTATGGTGGTTTTTTTTTGATGGAAGACCCCAGTACCATTTATAAGGTGGATGTAATTTTTCCCGTTTTACACGGCCCTTACGGTGAAGACGGAACTGTGCAAGGTCTTTTAGAGTTGGCTCACATACCCTATGTAGGTTGCGATGTTCTATCTTCTTCCACCGGCATGGATAAACTGATGGCCAAATCCATCTTTGCATCCCATGACCTTCCTCAAGGGGAATATGTAGGGGTTTTGAGACACGAGCTTAGAAAGGATACCCAGGCAACAATAGACAAGATAGAGGCTTGTTTCCCCTATCCGGTATTTGTTAAACCAGCTAACATGGGCTCCAGTGTAGGCATTTCAAAGGCTAAAAACAGGAATGAGCTTGTTAAAGCCCTAGAGCTGGCAGGAGAGTATGACGAGAAGATAATAGTGGAGAAGTTTATAGACGGGCGAGAGATCGAATGCGCTGTTTTAGGCAACTATGAGCCCAAAGCCTCGGTTTTGGGTGAGATATTGCCCTCTAACGAGTTTTATGACTACCATGCAAAATACCAGGATGGAGGACAGTCCGGCCTTTTGATTCCGGCACCAATACCCGCTGAAAAGACCGAAGAGATCAGGGAACTAGCCATTAGAGCATACAAAGCCCTTGGATGTTCAGGATTAACTAGGGTGGATTTTTTCCTTGAAAGGCAGACCAACAAGGTTTATCTAAATGAGGTCAACACCCTACCAGGATTTACTCAAATCAGCATGTATCCTAAACTCTGGGATGCTACGGGGATTTCCTATCCGGATCTCATAGACACATTGATAGAATTTGCATTAGAAAAATTTAAAAGCAAGCATAACGCATGAGGAGGACTACCAATGGATAACAGACCTATAGGGGTATTTGATTCGGGTCTGGGAGGTCTGACCGTTGTAAAAGAGCTTATGGAGCATCTCCCCGGTGAAAATATAGTATACTTTGGGGACACGGCCCGGATTCCCTATGGCACTCGCTCCAATGAAACCGTAATAAGATATTCACAGCAGTGTATCAGATTCCTATTAAGTAAGGGCATAAAGATGATAGTCATCGCCTGTAACACCGTAAGTTCAATAAGCCTTGAAGTAGTAGATAAGATGTTTGACATCCCCATCCTTGGGGTAATAAAGCCAGGGGCAAAAATGGGAGTAGATTCTACCAAGAACAAGCGCATGGGGGTTATAGGTACCCAGGCTACTATTCGAAGTAGAGCATATGAGCAGGCTATTGCTGATCTAGACCCAACAATTGACATAGT
>JAWLDD010000014.1:17829-18291 GCA_041686815.1 Candidatus Atribacteria bacterium
TGTTCCTATAGTGGAAGAAGGTTGGAGTGATACCAAAATTGCTTTGTTGACAGCCGAGCGATATTTGGATAGTATGAAGGGCAAAGGTGTAGACACCCTAATATTGGGCTGCACCCATTACCCTCTGCTTAAAAACACTATAGGCAAGGTGATGGGGCCTGATGTAACTCTGGTAAATCCAGCAAGGGGAACAGCTTTGGAAGTGGAAAGAATACTACGGTCCCAAGGTATGTTAAATGGGAATGAATCGGAACCTCGATATGATTTATTCGTAAGCGACTTTGGTGAGAAGTTTGAGGACATAGGAGGACGATTCCTGGGCAGAGAGATAAAATGTGTCCAAAAAATTGATATTGAAAGATATTGATTTATCTCTCAATTGATTGTAGAATAGGCGTGAATAGGGGGTTGTAAATATGGGCGAGGGGAAAAAGGTTATCTTGTCAATAAAGGGAAATCAGG
>JAWLDD010000015.1:0-345 GCA_041686815.1 Candidatus Atribacteria bacterium
CCCAGTTTGTTATAAGCTAATTTTCCTACCATATGAGACATATTTATACCTGCTATAACAGAATTACTTAAAGATTGTTTAATAAAGGGAAATATATTCTTTGTAAATACGATAGATGGGTTTCTTGTAATACAGTAAATAAAGCTCTATTTATCTTTTGGAGATTCGGGGACCAGCCAACTGGATTTGAAAACGATAAGACGAAAATGGTAGACTATACTTGGCACAAATCTCGCCCTTACTGTAAACTTTACGGAATTATCAATGATGATAGAGTTAAAGAGATTAAAATCACCTTGGCTAACGGAACTGTTTTTTCTCAAACTGAATTTTATGATGATTTAT
>JAWLDD010000015.1:355-17455 GCA_041686815.1 Candidatus Atribacteria bacterium
ATGGAAACTGGGATTTTAAGAATATTATTGGGTATGACTCGGATAACAACATAATATTCAAAGAGGGATAGGCAGGATAAAAAGGTGGATTTCCATGGAGCCCAAGTCATACATATTCCTACACAGCGCAATATAAAGGACTATTCCTAAAAGTAACGTAAAAATAGAAAGAGAAGAGGAAGTGATGAACATGCATAATGATAATATCTATGTTATTTACGGTGACGATCCAAAAGGAATGATTCTTGAACTTCTAAATAAATTTAAGCCCGAGGAAGGGATACTCCAACAAGCAAATATCGGAATAAAGCCTAACCTAGTGGTAGCAAAACCTTCAACCAGTGGTGCAACCACTTCGCCAGGGTTGGTGGAGGGAATTATTGAGCATTTTCAATCTAAAGGTTATATGAATATATGCATTTTGGAAGGTTCTTGGATCGGAGACAGAACCGAAAGGGCTTTCAAAGTTTGCGGATATGATGAGATATCTAAAAGATATAGCGTTCCCCTAGTAGACCTGCAGAAAGATAGCCATGTGGAATGTGATGTAGATGGGTTGAAGCTTAATATATGCAGTAAAATGAGGGAAATAGACTACCTTATCAACGTTCCTGTACTCAAAGGGCATTGCCAGACAAATCTTACATGTGCTTTAAAGAACATGAAGGGCTGTATCCCAAATTCTGAAAAGAGACGATTTCATACTATGGGACTACACAAACCCATTGCATATTTAAGCAAAGCCATAAAACAGGATCTTATTATAGTTGATGGCATAATGGGCGATCTGAACTTCGAAGAAGGCGGTAATCCAGTTCGGATGAATCGCATCTTGGTTGGAGCAGATCCGGTTATGATAGACAGTTATGCAGCCAATTTATTGGGGTTTGATCTAAATGATATTCCCTATATTGAAATGGCAGAGGATATAGGAGTAGGGAGTACCCAATGGTCAAATTCCAAAGTTATAGAACTAAACAGTGACCAAAGTACGGAAATTCGGGGTACAACCGGTAAAGTAAGGCAGTTCACCAAATATATCGAAGAGCGGGATGCCTGTTCAGCCTGCTATGGCAGCCTGATCCATGCCTTAGACAGACTTAGAACAAAGGGGCAGCTAGGTAAGGTCAAGTCTAAGGTATATATTGGCCAGTATTTCAAAGGTAAATCTATAGGTACAGGTATCGGCATAGGGCAATGTACCAAGGGATGCGCAGAACATATACCAGGATGTCCACCTTCAGCTAGGGATATTGTAAGATATTTTGAGAGCATTAAATAAGAATTGCTAAAACTACTTATTAAGCTGATGGTTTCTGCCATAATATATTGCAGAAGCATCAGCTTTTGCTAATCTTAACTTCTTCCAGAGCTCATGTAGCTGGGTCTATTTAGGATGAATTTATTTATTACTAGCTCAAAGCTGCAATGCAAGAACCTTGCAGCATCTTCACACATCCTCATCCTTGTTGAATATATTTCTAAAAAATCCATAGGGCATGATATATCCGTATCCATTATCATTTCATATCGGAGGCTCATTTTTTCCCTATCTATTTCAAGCCAGTTCTTTTTAATGGAATAGTTTACCCGATTATGTATATCATCAGGGTTAAAAGCTATATTTTTACGGACTCTAGTTCTATGAGCATCGATTTTATCAGCGATGATAAGAGCTGCACTGACTTCGTTGACTGGGCTTCCATATTGCTCTTCATGGCTGCCTATAGCACTAATAATGTATACAATATCTTCCATAGGCATCTTCATCTTTAATAAAATAGGAAAGAGAAGATTGGCTCCTGCAATACCATGGTCTTTACGATTAATACAGTTTCCAATATCATGCATCATTCCTGCTATGGCTGCCAGTTCCACCAACCTACTTGGGTATCCCAGTTCACTTAAAATCCTTGATGCTGTGTTGCTTACTCTAGTTACATGACGCAAGCCATGCTCTGTATATCCTAAAACTTCTAAGGTCTTATTTGCGCCTTCAATAAGTGCCTTTATATCGTCATTGTTTTGTATATCTTCAAGTCTTACCATTTGTCTATCACCTTTCTTTTTTGTCATCACTATAATAGTATCCAAAACTCATTAATATTTAGCATAGCATTTCGATTTTACCAACAAGATAAATATAGAAGACGAAAACTTTGTATGAAATTAGAGGATTTTTGTTGACACGAGAGATTTATTATAATATAATCTTTATCTGTAAAGGAAAAACACTTTACAGACAAAGAGCCTATCCTTAGGGAGTGTATCAATGGAAAAGTTTGCTCAAATAGGAATGTTGTTGGAGATATACGGCGGATTGCTGACAGAGAGGCAGAGGGATGTAATGGATCTATATTACAACTACGACCTTTCCCTTTCTGAGATAGCTGAACAGTTTGGTATCAGCCGCCAGGGGGTGCACGATCTTATTAAAAGATCAGAGCAGATCTTATCAAACGCTGAGCGCAACATCGGTGTCCTAGAGTTAAGGGATAGGATATTGGATGAAATTAAAGATATTGAGCAGGATTTAGAGGAGGCTATCAACCAACTGAGTGTAGATTGTGAAGCTAATCCTGATAAACTAAAGGATAAATTAAGATTTATAAAAGTAAAGATTTCAAAGTTGGGAAGTATATAATGCAGTGACAACCGATGTTATAAGGAGGTTGAAGGATGGCATTTGAGGGGCTGTCGAGCAAGTTACAGTCAACGTTTAAGAAGCTGACGGGGAAGGGCAAGCTTTCCGAAAAAGACGTAAAGGATGCTATGAGAGAAGTTAGACTGGCTTTGTTGGAAGCCGATGTCAACTTTAAGGTAGTAAGGGAATTAGTCAAAAAGATTGGCGATAGGGCTGTAGGACAAGAGATTATGAAGAGCCTAACCCCTGGCCAACAGGTTATAAAGATAGTAAATGAAGAATTGACTGCTTTGATGGGTGGTACCCATAGCAGGGTAACCACTGCTTCCAAACCTCCCACCGTCGTAATGATGGTTGGGCTTCAGGGTGCCGGTAAAACTACTACCGCAGGTAAACTAGGGGGATATTTCAAGAGAGAAGGCAAAAAGCCTCTCTTGGTAGCTTGTGATATATATCGCCCGGCTGCCATAAAACAGCTCCAGGTAGTAGGAGAACAGCTATCCATACCGGTGTTCGAAATGGGCAAGGATGATCCTGTTCGCATTGCAGAGAAAGCAATTGCCCACGCGAAGGATGAAGGCTATGACGTGGTTATCGTAGATACCGCCGGTAGACTCCATATAGACCAAGAGTTGATGGATGAGCTTAAGAACATTCAGAATGCTGTTAAGCCTCACGAAATTCTCCTGGTGGTGGATGCAATGACCGGCCAGGATGCTGTCAATGTAGCTGAGAGCTTCAACGAAAGGCTTGGTATAGATGGGGTAGTTTTAACAAAGCTTGATGGAGACACCAGAGGAGGAGCTGCCCTGTCGGTAAAAGCTGTTACCGGTAAACCTATCAAGTTTGCTGGTATGGGTGAAAAGCTTACCGATTTGGAGATTTTCCACCCAGACAGGATGGCATCCAGGATCCTTGGTATGGGCGATGTTCTCAGCCTGATAGAAAAAGCTCAGCAAAATATCGATGCTGAGAAGGCCATGGAGTTGGAGAAAAAGCTTCGAACCCAGCAGTTTACCTTCGATGACTTTTTGGATCAACTTCAACAGCTAAAAAAGATGGGTCCCTTAAGCGACATCATAGGTATGATCCCTGGGATGAACCCCAGCAAGCTAGGTGGTATAGACCTGGATGATAGACAATTGGTTAGAACCGAGGCCATCATACAGTCTATGACCAGGGAAGAGAGATATAACCCAAGCATCATCAATGCCAGCAGAAGAAAGAGGATAGCCAAAGGCAGTGGTACCAACATACAAGAGGTGAACAAATTGCTAAAATCTTTCAATGAGTTTCGCAAGATGATGAAGAAGATGTCGGGCATGGAAAAATCCATGAAGCGCGGGAGGTTCAAATTTCCATTTTAAATTGCCGTTATGAATTTATACCCCTATCCTTTAGGAGTGTAGATTCTGACAATATACAATAGTATACCCCAATAAGCGATATATTACTTATTGGGATATATCCCACAATACTTAAAGAAAAGAGGTGAAACTATGGCAGTTAAGATCAGACTAAAAAGAATTGGTGCAAAGAAAACCCCTTACTATAGGGTTGTAGTTGCTGATTCCAGATCACCACGTGATGGTCGCTTTATTGAGGAAATAGGATACTATCATCCATTAGCCAACCCTTCAGTAGTTAAAATAGATGCTGAAAAAGCGAAGAAGTGGTTACAAAATGGTGCACAGCCTACAGATACTGTTAGAGCACTTTTGAAGAAAAATGGTATCATCGAAGGTTAAGTAAGAGATTAAAAATAGTTACCAAATAATCAATTACGGGGGTAATATAAATGGGAGAATTAGTTAAATTCATTGCCAAATCCCTAGTAGATAATCCTGATCAAGTAGATGTAAGAGAAGTCGAAGGGGAACAGACTGTTATTATAGAGCTAAGGGTAGCCCCCGACGATATGGGCAAGGTAATAGGTAAACAGGGCCGAATTGCAAAGGCTATCCGCACAGTGGTAAAGGCTGCAGCGACCAAGGAAAAGAAGAGGGTTGTTGTAGAAATCATATAGTTATGGGAAGTATGGAGAATTGTTAGATTATCTTTCTGTTGGATACGTATTAAAGCCCCAAGGGATAAAGGGCGAAATTAAGGTGGAGCCCCTTACGGATTATATAGAGAGATTTGATGAATTGGATATCCTATATATAAAGGAAGCCAATCAATATAATCCTGTAAAGGTTATGTCCACCCGGTACAGGGGCAATCATGTGTTCTTACGCTTGGAAGGCTACAACAACATGGATGATGCTGAAAAGCTTAGGGGACAGTACCTTTGGATACCAAGGGATCAGGTGAGAGACTTGCCTAAGGACACATTCCTCATTGCAGATATTATAGGATGTGCTGTTTATACTCAAGAAGGAGACCATTTAGGCCATGTCGATAGGGTAATCCATACAGGCAGTAACGATGTCTATGTAACCGAAGGCCCTTTGGGTGAGATTTTAATCCCTGGACTAAAAAAAGTTGTTTTAGATGTAGATATCCAAGGTAGAAAGATTACTGTTGCGGTACAGGAATTGGAGGGATTATTGCCCGATGAAGATTGATATACTCACCTTGTTTCCTGAGATGTTTGATGGGGTTTTAGGAACCAGTATTATTGGTAGGGCTAGAGAAAATGGTATTCTGGATATTGATGTTATCAATATAAGGGATTTTGCCAAGAACAAGCACAAACAAGCAGATGATTATCCCTATGGTGGAGGACCAGGAATGGTTATGTCGCCACAACCTTTATTTGATGCCTTTTACCATGTGTTGGAGTCTTCCCCTTCAGCTAGAGTTATCTATTTCTCACCTCAAGGGAAAACCCTCAGGCAGGATATGGCGGAGCAGTACGCCAACATGGAGCATTTAGTACTCCTTTGTGGCCATTATGAAGGAGTAGATCAGAGGGTTATAGATAGGTTTGTAGACGAGGAGATTTCAATAGGTGATTATATCCTTACAGGGGGAGAATTGCCCTCAATGGTATTTATAGATTGCATTAGCAGGCTAATGCCAGGGGTGCTGGGCAGTTCCCAGTCAGCAGAAGATGAGTCTTTCAGTAAGGGGCTTTTGGAGTATCCTCAATATACCCGGCCACAGGTCTATGAGGGTATGAGCGTTCCCCAGGTACTATTATCGGGGCATCATATGGAGATAGAGAAATGGCGAAGGCGGGAAAGCCTGCGCAGTACCTTATATAAGCGGCCTGACCTACTGGAAAATGCCGATCTGACTCCTGAGGAACTCATTATTATAGAGGAGATAAAAAAAGGTGAGATATAGCCTGCCCAAATATTTATTGCCTTGAAAATGCTGGTATGCTATAATGATTTTTGTGATTACAGGCGTTCCTCTGTCTATGATTAGTTAAGAACGTCTTGGATGGAAGGAGGTAGTTGTAGATATGGAAATTATCCGAGCTATTGAAAAGGAAAATATGAAGAAGGACATCCCTAAGTTTAATGTGGGAGATACTGTTAGAGTCTATGTAAAAGTTGTTGAAGGATCCAGAGAAAGATTGCAAGCTTTTGAAGGCATTGTGATACAGAAAAGACATGGTGGTATTCGCGAAACATTTACCGTACGTAGATTATCCTATGGAGTAGGTGTAGAAAGGGTATTCCCTGTACATTCTCCCAAGGTTGAACGTATAGAAGTAATCCGAAGAGGTAAAGTTCGTAGAGCTAAACTATATTATCTAAGAAATAGAGTTGGAAAAGCAGCAAAGGTTAAAGAAAGAAACCGGTGAGAATGTGGGACTGAGGGCAGTCCCATATTTTTTCATACTTTGTTTTTTAGGGAGATGGCTGTACATGAAAGATGTAAAGAGTGATATAAAGGAATGGATTCAGGCTATATTGATAGCTGTTGTGGTATCGCTGGTCATACGTATATTCCTATTCGAAACTACGTTGGTTTATGGGCATTCCATGGAATCTACATTGAGTGATAAGGATAGGGTTATAATCAATAAGCTGGTATACCATTTTTATACTCCATCTAGAGGGGATATTGTGGTATTTAAGAATCCAGACAATATGAAAGAAAACTATGTCAAGCGTGTAATAGGAATACCTGGAGACACTATAGAGATAATTGATGAAAAAGTGTATCGAAACGGTGAAGTTTTAGACGAGCCTTATATAAATGAGCCTACCAAAGGAAACTTTCCCAAGGTGACGGTACCTCCCGATACCATCTTTGTCATGGGGGATAACCGGAACCATAGCCAGGATAGCAGAAGTCCACTGGTGGGTTTTGTGCCCATTGACAATGTTTTAGGTAAGGCACAACTGCGAATATGGCCTTTGGCTGATTTCAGTTTCTTTAAATAGCAGGAGAGGAGTCATTTGGTTGAATATCAATTGGTACCCTGGCCATATGGCCAAAGCCAAACGTTTGATAGCTGACAGCATAAAACTTGTAGACATAATATTAGAAATAAGGGATGCTCGAATCCCCATAAGTAGTGGTAATCCTGACTTTGAGGACCTTTTTATCAATAAATCCAGAATAGTTATTCTTAATAAAAGCGATGTAGCAGATCCATCTATCACTAAGGATTGGATTGAATGGTTTAATGGTCAGGGTATAAGGGCAGTATCCATAAATTCTTTGGATGCTGCTGAAACCAGCAAGGTAAAAAGCATGATCCTAAAAATCGCTGAGGAGTTTCATAAGGAAATATTAAAAAGAAGAGGAATAAAGAAGACCATAAGAGGTATGGTCATAGGCATACCCAACGTGGGTAAGTCCGCCTTCATAAACGGAATATCCGGAAGCAAAAAGGCTAAAACCGGTAATAGGCCAGGCGTTACGAAGGCAAAGCAATGGATAAAGATAAATCCCTATTTAGAATTGATGGACACTCCAGGGCTGTTATGGCCAAAGCTTGACAATAGGGAAGTAGCCCTTAATTTGGCCTACACTCGAACCATCAAGGAGGAGATTCTAGATATAGAGAAGATAGTGCATTATTTTCTAGAAAAGGCCAAAGTGGAATTTCCCGATGCTATTACATCCAGATATGGCCAACTAGATATGAGTCTGAAGGGATTTGAAATATTGGAGAACATATGCCTACAAAAAGGTTGGATGCAATCAGGAGGTTTACCTGATATAGGGAGGGGTTCGAGGCATATTTTAGATGATTTTCAGCAGGGCAGACTAGGCAGACTCACTATAGAATTGCCTCCAAAAATGTAAATTAATGAGGTATAATGTATAGATAACTTTAAGATATCTTGATGAACGCAAATTATAGATTATAAATGTGGTGTAAGTATATGGGGATCAGTGAACTTAGCATAGTTGAGGTAAAAGATCTAATAAGACAGAGCAGCCTTGAGGAGCTGCAAGGATTGTTAGATTTGGTAAAACTGGATGACAGAAAAGGGATTAGAGCTCTGCAGAGCACCATTCTTCGCAGGTTCAAAGAGGAAGAAGAGCGAATTAATAAGAAAAGAATACTGTTAGAACAGGAGAATAGACTGTGGGCTATGGGTTATCGATGGGTAGGTGGAGTTGACGAAGCCGGTAGAGGTCCTCTAGCTGGACCGGTAGTAGCCGCCTGTGTAGTCTTTAGCCCAAGTACATATATAGATGGTATAGATGATTCTAAAAAGCTATCACCTGCCAGCAGGGACAGGCTTTTTAATATTATAATGGATAAGGCGGAAGCAGTAGGGATTGGCTGTATAGATGCCCAGGAGATAGATCGTGTAAACATTCTAGAGGCTACTCGTTTGGCCATGGAGCTGGCTGTATCCAAATGTTATCCCAATGTAGATTTTTTACTGATAGACGCTATGGACGGCCAATTTCCCGTCCCTTATACTTCCATGGTAAAGGGCGATGCCCGCTCTCATTCAATAGCTGCTGCATCCATTATCGCCAAGGTTACAAGGGACAGGGAAATGTTGAAGTGGCATGAAAGGTATCCTCAATATGGCTTTGACAGCCATAAGGGCTACGGAACCAGCAGTCATATAGAATCCATCAAGAAAAATGGACTGTGTCCTATACATAGAAGGACATTTACTCACAAAATTTTGCATAGCTAACCAGCAATAGGCATTATAATCATCATAATAAAGGGCTATCTAGAACTTTATGAAGTTTGGAGAAGATGGGTATGGATCGCAAAAGGTTAGGTGATTGGGGAGAGGAGCAGGCAGCCAACTACCTAAAAAGCAAAGGTCTTGTCATACTTGAGAGAAAATATAGGTGCAAGATAGGGGAAATGGATCTGGTGGCCTTTGACGGTGAATATCTGGTTTTTATAGAGGTCAAGACCAGAACATCCAATGCCTACGGGTTCCCCGTGGAAGCCGTAGGCAAGAAAAAGCAGAACAAGTACATACAGATGGCTTCTATATATGCAAAAGAGAAGGGATTGCATGGAAGACCCTTCCGCTTTGATATAGTAGAGGTAATGGCTGGAAGGCAGGGACAAGGAACTATAAATCATATACCCAATGCATTTCACTCTACTGGAGGTAAATATTACCTTTAAACACACCATGTAAAATTATTTATTGGGGGAAATACCATATGGATTATCGAAAACTTTTTAAGGAGATAAGCGCAGGGAATTGGCAGGGGGTTTATCTCTTTTTCGGAGAGGAAGAGTATATAAAGAATCAAGCCTTGGAACAAGCTATTAAGGCATTGGTAGATCCCTCCTTTAAAGATCTCAACTATGTCCAATTGGACGGTGGACAAATTGATCTGGATACCATCATAAATGCCTGTGAAACATTGCCCTTTATGGCAGAAAGAAGAGTAGTGGTGCTAAAGGATCTTTCCCTATTAAACGGAAAGGCTGAAGGGGATATAGATGAAGACGGATTTCTTAAGTACGTAAAGACCATGTCCTCAACAACCTGCCTTATTCTATATTGCCGAGGCAGTGTGGACAAAAGAAAAAAGATATATAAACACATCAATAAAAATGGGAGAGCCATAGAGTTTGAGCATCTAACGGATCGGGAACTACATACATGGATCAACCAAACAGTAGAAAAGCAAGGGAAAAAGATTTCATACAATGCCATAGTACAACTGGTAAATAGGACAGGCAATAACTTAGAGGATATATCAAATGAGCTTAATAAACTGGTGGCTTTTGCAGGTCAGCATATCAACATCGATATTGAGGCTGTTGATCAGGTGGTAACACCTAACCTAGAACAGAGCATCTTTCAATTGGTGGATGCCATTGGAGAAAAAAATGGCGATCTTGCTTTGACGGTGCTAAATAATCTCCTCTTTGAAGGCGGCCAAGCTGTTCAGCCCATCTTAGCCATGATTGCCAGACAGTTTAGGCTCATACTCCAGTGCAAAGGCCATTATGAGAGAGGTTATAATCCAAATTCCATAGCTTCAAAACTCAAACAAAGGCCCTTTGTAGTCAGAAAATGTTTGGCTCAAGGAAGGAATTTTACCATGGAACAGCTCAAAAAAGGGCTTGAAATGTGTTTGCAAGTTGATTATGATATCAAGACTGGAAAAATCTTAGATACCATGGGATTAGAACTTATTATCGTAAAAATGTGCAATCTATGACAAAAACTATTATCTAGGACAACAAAAGCTTCCACCTTAAGGAAGCTTTTTGCCACATGTTTAAACCTCGCACTAACAAAACCTTGAGATTCTGTTGTTATCTTTGATTCTCAGCTGCCTGTAGCTTTAAAGCTAACTTGGACTTCTTTCTGCTAGCTGCATTTTTGTGGAAAACACCTTTTGCAGCGGCTTTATCAATGCTGCTGGTAACCTTTGGATACAATGCGCGAGCGTTGTCCAAATCACCTTCAGCAACAGCAGTTTCAAATCTTTTGATAGCTGTTCTGACGCTAGATTTGATTGACTTATTTCGCATTGTCTTTACCTTTGCAATATTTATTCTCTTTATAGCGGATTTAATGTTGGCCAAGTAATTCACCTCCTTGAACGAATCAACGGAAATTATTTTATCATGAACCCCTGGAAAAGGCAAGGAGAATCTAGCATTTTTGATTGTGTTGGAATAAAAAAAACTCTGATGGTGAATATAGGGATAGATTCATTATTTATGAGAGGTGAGACCTATTGAGCAGCATCAGAACCGACCTGGCTATGGAAGCTAGAGAACTATATAGTCAACGAAATGATGACTTGAGGGGGGTTGAAAGCGAAACCCAAGAGAGCGACGGAATTCAGGTAACCAGAGTAAGGATTACCAGTCCTGAAGGTGAGAGCAAGATGGGAAAGCCCATGGGGAATTACATCACAATTGAAGCTGAAGCCATAAAGGATAGGGATCCTGAGTACGATGAATTGGTTAGCCAGAGGATTGGCCAAGAGATTAAAGCCCTAGTCAATTTAAATAAGAACAGCAATGTTCTGGTGGTGGGGTTGGGCAATTGGAATATAACCCCTGATTCTTTAGGACCCAAGGTAGTAGACAGGGTCATGGTTACCAGGCATATTTTGGAGCTGATACCTGATCAGGTTGATGAAAGGGTACGCGCTGTCTGTGCCATTGCACCGGGAGTACTGGGCATTACAGGGATAGAAACTGGAGAAATCGTCAAGGGCATAGTGGATAGGGTAAAACCCGATGCCGTTATCGTTATAGATGCCTTGGCTTCACGAAAGACCCACCGGATAGGCACAACTATCCAGATAGCGGATACAGGCATAAACCCTGGATCTGGAATAGGCAATAAAAGGATGGGCATAAATGAGGAGAGCCTAGGAGTAAAGACTATAGCCATAGGAGTACCTATGGTGGTTTATGCTCATACCATCGGAAGGGATTCTTTGGAGATGCTAATAAAGGAGTTTTCAGCCCAGGCAGCACCGGGAACCGAGTTCTATAAGATGCTTAGCAATATGCAGGAAGACCAATTAGATGCCTTGGTAGAAGAGGTATTGAGCCAGGGTATGGGAGATTTGGTAGTGACACCGAAAGAAGTAGATATGCTGATTGATGATGTAGCCAATATAATATCTGAAGGTTTGAATTTGGCTCTCCATGACAATATATCACTAGAAGAGTCCAGGCGTTTTCTACACTAGTTCTACACAACACCTCCCATGGTATTAAAATGGTTGACTAGGAGGCTTTTATGATGAGCAGATTGGAGAGAAATCATAGAAGAAAGCAGAGGAGAAGAAGGGTATTCTTCTCCTTGTTGTTGATTGCTGTCCTTTTTTTGCTGGCCTTGATAGCCACCAACAACACCATGGTTAAGGCTACAGGCTTATCCCCGGACAAGAACTTGTTTTCAATGCAGCGGCTACAGGCTTATGTTGGCAATAAAGCGGGTTTTATAGCAAATAGGATTAGAGAGATAGATATAGAGTCCATTAAACAAGAATCAGAACAGCTATTAGACCATTTGGTAGATTTCTTAGAGTCTTTAAGAGACCAGTGGAACAGCTTATGACAACAATAGAGTTGATTTTTTGAGTTTTATTGATTATTATTAGTATGACTAAAAAGATGACTTATTTAACTTTTAAGGGGGAAACAATAGCATGTCCAATGCTAGACAGGAGAAAATAAGAAACTTTTGTATCATTGCCCATATAGACCATGGGAAATCCACACTGGCTGACAGAATATTGGAGACCACTGGTGTATTGACTGAAAGAGAAATGGAAAAGCAGGTTCTAGACGATATGGATTTAGAAAGAGAACGAGGTATCACCATAAAATCCAAAGCTGTGAGGTTAACATATCGCGATAAACAAGGCGAGGAGTATATCTTAAATCTCATTGATACTCCAGGCCATGTTGACTTTACCTACGAGGTATCTAGAAGTCTTGCAGCCTGTGAAGGAGCCATACTAGTAGTTGATGCTTCTCAGGGCATAGAAGCACAGACCTTGGCTAACGTCTATTTGGCGTTGGAACATAATTTAGAGATTTTACCGGTAATAAATAAAATTGACCTACCCAGCGCTAGACCTGATTGGGTTAAAAAAGAAATCGAAGACGTTATTGGCCTTGTTGCGGAAGACGCACCACTTATATCTGCTAAGAACGGAATTGGTATAGAAGAGGTTATAGAAAGGATAGTTGAATATATTCCAGCTCCACAGGGGGATGAAGATGCTCCTTTACGAGCTCTTATATTCGATTCCTTTTACGATAACTACAGAGGGGTTATCGCCTATATACGTATTAAAGAAGGCAAGTTAAAGGTTGGAGATAAGATCAAAATGATGGCAACTGGAAAGGAATTTGAGGTTACCGATGTAGGCGTCTTTAAGCCTTTCCTAACCCCTGTTTCTGAACTAAGAGCTGGCGAAGTAGGGTATGTTGCTGCCAGTATAAAGAATGTTCGGGATACCAGGGTTGGAGATACCATAACTCATGCCAATAACCCAGCCCATGAGCCACTACCGGGATATCGAAAAGTAAACCCAATGGTGTATAGCGGTGTTTATCCAGCTGATGGTGCCAGATACGAAGAGCTGAGGGATGCACTGGATAAGTTACAGATAAACGATGCATCATTGACCTTTGAGCCTGAGACATCAGTTGCATTGGGATTTGGTTTCCGATGTGGATTTTTGGGACTGCTCCATATGGATATAATTCAAGAAAGATTGGAGAGGGAATATGATCTCGATCTGGTCACCACAGCCCCTAGCGTTATATATAAGGTTGTAACCAAGGATGGTAAAGAACATGATATATCCAATCCTACAAACTTGCCTGATCAGGCAGAAATAGAATATATGGAGGAACCAGTGGTAAGGGCTCAAATAATGGCACCAACGGAATACGTAGGGGCTATTATGGAACTTTGCCAGGAAAGGCGAGGCACATATAAGGATATGGAGTATATGGAAGAAACAAGGGTACTCATTACCTATGAACTTCCTCTCAACGAAATTATCTATGATTTCTTCGATGCCTTAAAGTCAAGATCCAGGGGCTATGCATCCTTTGACTATGAGCTTATCGGTTATCAGCAATCTGAGCTTGTCAAGCTGGATATATTGTTAAATGGTGAGATCGTTGATGCATTATCCTTAATTGTACACAAGGACAAGGCTTACACCAGGGGCCGCAGCATTGCAGAAAAGCTCAAGGAGCTGATTCCACGCCAGATGTTTGAGATACCAATTCAAGCTGCCATTGGCAACAAGATCATAGCTCGAGAAACCATCAAAGCACTACGCAAGGATGTATTGGCCAAATGCTATGGTGGGGACATTACCCGAAAGAAAAAGCTCTTGGAGAAACAGAAGGAAGGCAAAAAGCGAATGCGTCAAGTAGGCTCAGTGGAAGTGCCCCAAGAAGCCTTTATGTCTGTACTAAAGTTTGATTGATGGAGGAATTGAATATGGCAAGGGATACCATAGGTCTTTATGTTCATTTCCCCTTCTGCCTTAGAAAATGTCTATACTGCGATTTCCCATCCTATTCAGGCCAAGAACATTTGATGGATAGATATCTGGAGGCTATGAAAACTGAGATTGACAATATAGAGGCTGAAATAGAGAATAGAGAGATTGAGACCATATTTTGGGGTGGGGGTACTCCCACCCTTTTTAGTGGTGAAAAACTGGCAGATCTATTGAACTATATAAAGGAAAGCTTTATCATTTCACAAGGAGTTGAAATCACCACAGAGGCAAACCCAGAAACCATAGATGAGGATAAGCTTAAAGCTTTGAAGGCGGCAGGTATCAACCGCCTCAGCATAGGCATGCAGGCTGGACAGGATAAGCATATAAAAAAACTAGGCAGGGTTCATAGCTTACATGACGTTATAAAAAGCGTAGACTCTGCTAGAAAGGTTGGGTTTAAAAATATAAATCTTGATCTGATGTTTGGATTGCCCAATCAAACTTCGGATGAATGGATGGAGTCACTATCCATAGCTGTAGATTTGGGAGTGGAACATATCTCGGCTTATGCTCTGATAATAGAGGAAGGAACACCATTCTTTGAAATGGAAAGACAAGGCAAGCTCAACACCCCATCTGAAGAAGTTGAGCGAGAGATGTATCACAAAGGTGTGGAATATTTGACGGCCCAGGGCTATATACAGTATGAGATTTCCAATTTTGCTAAGCCAGGTAAGGAATGTAGACACAACCTTATTTACTGGCATAATGAGCAATACATTGGTATAGGGAGTGGAGCCCATTCATCCCTAAGGGGAGAACGATGGTCAAACTACAGCGATATTTGTCAGTATATAGATACCATTTTGCAAAAGGGGAGAGCAATTGAATATAGCCAAAAGATATCCAAAGATGAACAGCGATTTGAAACCATCATGATGGGACTTAGACTAACTAAAGGTATATCCAAAGCAAAGTTTTATGAGCGGTTTGGACGGGATATAGGATATTATTACAGAGGGGCGATAGATACCCTAAAGGGACAAGGAATGCTGACGGAGACACCGGAATCAATATATCTTACACCTAAAGGATTGGATTTACAGAACAGTGTACTGCTTTATTTTATGGATTGAAAGGGCAAAATTGATAAAAACTATTGACAAAAGCCGGTTGAAATGATAATTTAAAGGGAGAATTAGCACTCGCTAAGGGAGAGTGCTAACAAATGGGGGTGATATCCGTGGAGTTAGGCGCAAGGAAGTTGCAAATATTACAGGCCATTGTGGATGATTATATAATTTCAGCAGAACCGGTAGGCTCACGAACAATTGCAAAAAAATATGGTATAGGCATAAGTTCAGCCACCATTAGAAATGAAATGGCTGATTTAGAGGAGATGGGGTACTTAGAACAGCCTCATACTTCTGCAGGGCGTATTCCTTCAGATAAAGGATACAGGCTATATGTTGACCGCCTTATGAAGACCAGAGGTCTTAGCATATCCGAAGCTAACTATATTAAAGATCTATATGACAAGAAGACTAGGCAAATAGAGCAGGTAATTTTCCAGACATCCAAGATCTTGTCGGATATTACTGATTATACCGCTGTTATTTTAGGCCCCCAGCTAAATCAAGTGCTAGTAAAACATATTCAATTGGTGCCTATCGGAAATCATTGTGCCCTATTGGTCATAGTAACCAACGCAGGCATTATAAAGGATGCTATAGTGGACATTCCAGAAGGGGTAAACGGAGATTACCTACACAGAATCTCAAACATGTTGAATGACCTGTTTAGAGATCAAAATCTTGGTGGCATAACCCTTGAGCCTATGCTCAAAATGCAGGAGGGCATGATACAAAACCGCGAATTTTTTAACTCATTGGTAGATGCCTTTACAGAGAGCATAGGAGTTTTGGATACCAGAGAGGTATATCTAGGTGGGACCACCAATATATTCAAATTCCCCGAATACCACGACATAATAAAGGCCAAAGAATTCTTAGATCTACTAGAACAAAAGGATCTATTATACGATCTTTTGGCTCGAAACGATGGAAAAGGTGTTTCGGTCACCATTGGAGAGGAGAACCGTCACCAAGAGCTTCGGGACTATAGTGTCGTTACTGCCACATACAGCGTTGGAGGTCGAACTCTAGGGACGTTAGGAATAATAGGTCCTACACGGATGGAATATTCCAAGGCTATATCTGTAATGGATTTTATGGGGAAAACTCTAAGCAGTTATCTGACCCAGCTATTTTATAAGGAATAGCTTTATATATACGAAAGAAGGCATAGAATGGAGAGGGTATAAGTGGAGAAAAATTTAGAGAAGGATTGTTGCAGTGAAGAAACTATCGAAGACGCGTCTTCGGATACCGTTGCCGACCAAGTCACAGATGAAACTCAAGCTGCTGAGGAGGATTTAAGCCAGCTAAAGGAACAGCTTATAAAAGTTCAGGAGGAACGGGATCAATATCTGTCAATGGCCCAACGGCTTCAAGCAGACTTTGATAATTTCAGGAAGAGGAATAGGGCAGCTGTATCCGAGGCTTATCAAGAAGCCACACTGGAGACCGTAGAACGTTTCCTGCCGGTGTTGGATAATTTGCAGAGAGCTTTGGAGTCCACCAAAGATAATGATTCCCCGCAAGCTGAGCCCATAATCAAAGGAGTGGAGATGGTAACAAAACAGTTCATGGATATCTTGGGCAAGATGGGCATAGAGGAAATCGATGCTTTGGGCAAACCCTTTGACCCTACATACCATGATGCTGTGATGCAGGTAGAGGCTGAAGAAGAGGAGCAAAAGAATACCGTTGTGGAGGTTCTCTTAAAGGGATATAAAACAGATGACAAGGTAATAAGGTACAGCATGGTTAAAGTAGCCAACTAAGATATAAAACTAATGATTTACTAGAACAATGGAACCATTTATATCATACCGTTTCAACGTGGCGGAGGTTTTATATTGCCCATGTATTTCAAAAGGTAAACATTCGCTACGTTATATATAAATGATATATTGGCGTTTGTACAGTTAGGAGGAAGATAACTATGGGAAAAATTATAGGAATTGATCTAGG
>JAWLDD010000016.1:0-16741 GCA_041686815.1 Candidatus Atribacteria bacterium
ATAAACGCTTATATTTTTCAAGGTACAAAATTTTGCTTCTAAAAACTGCAAAATATTTTACCGCCGAGGTAATTTACACACTATTTTGGACTTGACTGGCTCCTTATCCCTCATTGAGCCTTTTTTCTAATATGATCTATCCATAATCTATCCCTTTTCTAACAATACTTTTTCACCTAACTATTTCCGAAAATCCGGTCATACTCATTATCCTGGAAATTGGATTGACGCACCATAAAACCATGGTAGTTGTTTTTTCGGTATCCTAATAGAATAGTAATCGCTCCAGTTACCAGAACTATAACAGTGTATAAAAGAGCTTGTAGCATCATGACCCCCTCCTAATATAGAACTCAGTAATTATCGTTCTCTATTGTCAACTTAATAATATCAGAATTAATTGTTAATTGCAAGTATAGTTATTTTTATTGCAATATAATTTTCGCATGCTTCAGATTTTGATAGATAAATATCAATGGCACTTTATGCTTTGGTGCTATATTAAGTGTTTTGTTAAGGCGTATAAGCTTTGCGAAGGATTTTGCAGTTTATTTCTTGCATTCTTGCAAATTTCTATGTGCAGTTCTTGTGAAATGTTTTTCAATATCTAACTGATTTTTTGTTTGGAATTTAGCAAGCTTGGATTTGTCTAATCTTACATTAAAGATGAATATGAAAAATTGGACAAAGGAGATAGATAACCTACCTCTTTTGTCCAATTCTGGATCATCATAAGTTACTCTTTTTTTTCATCTCAATTATTCGTAGAAATTTATCCAATGTCTCATTAGCAATTAGTTCTTTTGGGAAGTCTATCTCATTTAACATTTTAAAAGCCCGATTGAATTTACCAATGAAAAATGCACTATGTGCATCACTACTTACTACTATATGCACACCTTCTTCGGCACATCCTATAGCCAAATTTGTACAGGTCTTGATAGTTTCCTCATCAAAATCAAAGGAATGCTCGTTGATTTCTATCATGGTTCCCACTTCCTTGGCTGCTTTCAAGATCTCTTTCATGTCGTACACTATTCCGCCTCTGTCCATATGCCCAATAATATCAACTTTATAGTTACGTATAGCATTTACATACATCTGCGTGTTTTGTAAACACGAACCATTTTTATAGCCTTCAAAACTATGAACGCTGGCTATAGATACCTCAATATAATTTAATAGAGCCTCCACAACGGATATATCCGGCGTATGATGTGCTCTTATATCATAACCAGCAAGATTCCCGTCAAAATCCACAATATCAATCTCTGCACCTGATAATATTCGAACTCCATGTATAACCTTCGGCAATGCGCTCATGTTAAGAATTGTACCGAAGTCTCTAAATAGGTTATCAAATCTAGAAAAAAGAGGACTAAAATGATCAGTGATTGCAATAGCCTCCATGCCCCTCTCCGCTGCATGAATAGCATTTTCTTCAATCGTACTATAGGCATGTCCACTGAAAATGGTGTGTGTATGTGGGTCTACTTTAACTGTCATCATGTATATATGTTCATCCTTTCTTCTCTTTATATTAACATTTTATTATATTATATCTAAAGTCAGCAATCCTGGTTTTAGCCCTTTATTGTGGTAGAATGTTGTTTATACTAGTGGATTTAAGGGCGAAGCAGGAAGTAAGTAAACCTACCACTTAGCCAGTCCCCGTTCTACTCCTATAGGCCGTTTGTCTCTTGTCCGATAACACCATATTTTACATGTCCCACTTAAACCATTACAACTGTACGATTCATCTCTATTGCATGTAAAATGTGTTTCCATCTATATATGTTTAAACCTCAATGGAAGAAGATACAACTTGCTCATTAGTTTACATAATGTTACGATTGAATTACTTCTATTTTTCTTTTGTTTTGTATGGGGGGTGCGCTATGCTGTCTGAGAGAATACTGGCTCGATCTATGGCTTTTATACTATTATTCCTTCTCGTCATAGGGAGTCTAAAAACTGGATATCAAAACATTGTGCAGGGAACTAATAATAATGAACTGCGGCTTAATCTTTCCAAAAAGTATATTCCTACAGCAAATGAAAAAGAGACTATAATCCCTTTAAAGAAGGATATCAGGGTATTGGGTTATTCAGCTATTGACTATGATGGAGATAACCGTTCCTATGAATCTACTAGGAAGTATCACGAATATTTAGATGCGGTATCAACTTTTTCCTATCTGGTGGAACATGAAGGCAATTTAATAGGCAGTCCACCTGAGGAAGAATTGGAGCTTCATAGACAAAAGGGTATAAACTCCTTAGCCCTTATCCATAATTATACCAATGATAGGTTTGATTCGGAGTTGGCAGTCAGCGTTTTAGAGAGTCCTGAAAACCGTAAAAACCTCGTTGACAGTATAGTCAAAGAACTGTCCCGATCTTCATACAGCGGTGTAAACATGGATATGGAAAATATACCTTACTCCCAGCGGGATAACTACATTAAGTTTCTGGCGGAATTGAAGGATGAATTGGAGCATCTAAATCAAGAGAAAAAATATTATCTGGTAGTATCGGTGCCGGCTAAAACTAAGGATGATATTAGCCACAGCTGGTCAGCTGGATTCGACTATCTAGCTATTGGTCAATATGCTGACATGGTTCAGCTTATGACCTATGATGAGCATTGGTTTGGCGGTGACCCTGGTCCCATTGCCTCTATAGGCTGGATGGAGGATGTGGTAAAGTATGCGATATCCAATGTAGATCCAGAAAAGCTACTGCTGGGCATCCCCTCCTATGGATACAGGTGGGCTAGTGATGGGAGCTGCGAGCCTATCACTCCTGAAGAGGTATATAATATTGTGGAGAATAACAAGGATGAGGTATTGTGGCATGAGGAGAGCAAATCTCCCTATTACCTGTTTACCAATGCAAAGGGCATAACCCTTGCTACATGGTTTGAAAATGCGGAGAGTATCTCATATAAACTGGATTTGGTCAATAAGTATAATTTGGGCGGGATAGCTCTGTGGCGATTGGGCTTTGAGGAGCCAGAGCTGTGGAAAACAATCCGTCAAAAGATATCATATCCCAAAACCACCCACTAATAGGTGGTTTTGGGCATTTTTATGGTTATTAGTCTTGGGATGGTGGTATAGAATATCCTAAGGAAATATATAGCGAGGAGATGAGGTAATGCGTTCTTTAGAGTTTGCTATTAAAATGGAACTTGACGGCGAAAAGTACTATTTAGAACAAGCAGAAAAATATAAGGATACCAATCTACATACTGTATTTTTAGAGCTTGCAAAAGATGAAAGAAAGCACGCCAAGATCCTAAGGGACAGGGCGAATCTGCTGACACCTGATTTGTTGGGAACTACTTCCTATGATAAGTATAGAAATGTGTTCCAAGACGCGGGTGATTTTGACAGTGCCATAAAGGAAACCTTGGATCAATTGGATGTATATTATCTAGCAATGGATAAGGAGAAGGAGAGCATAGATCTCTATAGAGAGATGCTTTCAGAGGCTACAGACCAAAATGATAAAGAGATATTTGAATTCCTGATAAAAGAAGAAGAAACCCATTACGCCATACTGGAGGAGTTATCATCCCATGTCAGCCGTGCTAAGGAATGGGTGGAATCAGCTGAGTTTGGTGTTAGAGAAGAATACTAAAATCCAATATTTAAGCCCGATAACAGGAAAATGACCTATTATCGGGCTGCTTCATTTCTATATCTATTCTCCCCAGCCTTTTAGGTAGTCTTGCTGCTCCTTTGTAAGGCTGTCGATGGTTATACCCATAGATTTGAGCTTCATATTGGCTACCCTCTCATCTATCTCCTCAGGCACCTTGTACACCCTATTCGTCATTTCATCATGATGCTCTGATACATACTTTGCAGATAAAGCCTGAAGGGCAAAGCTCATATCCATGATCTCAGCAGGATGTCCATCCCCTGAAGCCAAGTTTACCAGCCTGCCTTCTGCCAGGAGGTTCAGTATCCTTCCATCCTCCATAACATAGCCTTTTATGTTCTTTCTCATATCCCTTTGATCCACCGCCAGCTTTTCCAGATCAGGCTTGTAGACCTCTACATCAAAGTGTCCAGCATTGGCTAGCAAAACTCCGTCCTTCATCTGTTTAAAGTGTTCTTCCCTTATGACCTTATTACATCCCGTGACGGTGACGAATATATCCCCTATAGGAGCTGCTTGATTCATAGACATAACTTGAAAACCGTCCATTACCGCTTCTATAGCCTTTATGGGATCTATCTCAGTAACTATTACATTGGCACCCAGGCCTTTGGCCTTATTGGCTACACCTTTGCCACACCAACCGTAGCCAGCTACCACAACATTTTTGCCTGCTACCATCAGGTTGGTAGTTCTCATTATACCGTCCCATACCGATTGTCCGGTTCCGTATCGGTTGTCAAAAAGATATTTACAGTAGGCATCGTTTACTGCAATCATGGGAAAGTCCAGTACCCCTTCCCTTTCTCTTGCCCTCAGCCTTAATACTCCCGTGGTGGTTTCCTCGCATCCCCCCAACACGCCTTCTGCCAGATCGGCACGGGTAGTGTGTAGAAGATGTACCAGATCTCCACCGTCGTCTATTATTATGTTAGGACCAAAATCCAAAGTCCGGTTCAGATGATCAAAATACTCTTCATCCGTTGCATCATGCCATGCATATACAGATATACCCTCTTCCACCAAGGCTGCTGCTATTGGATCCTGAGTTGATAGAGGATTGCTGCCCGTAACAGCAACCTGAGCTCCGCCCTTGGCCAACACTAGGGCCAGGTACGCGGTCTTTGCTTCTAAGTGTACCGATACTGCGATCTTCATACCTTTAAAGGGCTTGTCCCTTTCAAACTCCTTTTCAAGTTCATTTAATAGGGGCATATATCCTTTTACCCAGTTTATCCTTGCATGCCCTTCGGGAGCAAGTTTTATATCTCTAATTAGATAATCCATGAATTTTCTCCTTTATCCTTAGTTTGCTTATTATAGGTTTTATCCTTTTTATTATAGCACAAAAGCTGATATAGATGACATATCCCTACCCTATTTATATATTACACAGAAAAATGGAGCAGATACAAAAAAATTTATTGGGCTATTGACAACGAAAAGGGATTCGTGTATTATTGTATTAAGCAATTAATACAATAATACAAGGGAGTGATACAATGCCATGGGATTTAAAGTCAGATCGCCCTATATATGCCCAATTGATTGAACAAATAGAGCTTAAAATTTGTTCAGGGGTCTATCCCTTGGGTTCTAAGCTACCTTCAGTAAGAGATCTGGCACAAGAGGCATCGGTAAACCCAAACACAATGCAAAGAGCTCTGTCAAAGCTAGAAGAGTCGGGACTTTTGTACAGTGTCCGCACCAGCGGCAGATTTGTAACGGAGGATGTCAATATGATTAAAAAGACAAAGAAAAGATTAGCCCAAGAACAAATTCGAGAGTTTCTTAAGAAAATGGTGGAACTGGGCTTTGATGAAGAAGATATTTTATCCATGTTAGCGGATATGTCAAAGGAGTTGAAGAGATGAATAATATTTTAGAATGCAAAAATCTAACAAAAAACTTTGGAACTACCACTGCATTAAAGGACGTAAACTTGACCATAGGTCGCGGAAGAATAGTGGGGCTATTGGGTCCTAATGCCAGCGGCAAAACCACCTTTATTAAACTCTGCAATGATCTCCTTACTCCCACCAAGGGCGAGATTCTTATAGGAGGTAAAAGACCAGGCATTGAAACAAAAAAACTGGTTTCCTATCTTCCCGAAAGGACCTATTTAAATGATTGGATGAGGGTTTCGGATATCATAGCATTCTTTAAAGATTTCTATGATGACTTCAAACCTGAAAAAGCCTATGATATGCTGAATAAACTGGATATAAACCCAAAGGATAGGCTAAAGACCATGTCAAAAGGCACCAAGGAAAAGGTACAGCTCATTCTGGTTATGAGCCGAGAGGCTGAACTCTATCTCCTGGATGAGCCCATAGGCGGGGTTGACCCTGCTGCTAGAGACTATATCCTTGATACCATTCTAAGCAACTACAACGAAGAGGCAACGGTTATAATATCCACCCACCTTATATCCGATATAGAAAAAATCCTGGACGACATAATTTTTATTAAAGAAGGACAGGTGGTTCTGGAGAAAACCGTAGATGAGATTCGAGAAGAGACCGGTAAATCTGTAGACGCTTTATTTAGGGAGGTATTCAAATGCTAGGAAAGCTTATAAAATATGAGGTCAAAGCCACTGCACGATTGTTTTTTCCTATATATCTTGCCATACTGCTGTTTGCCTTAATAAACAGGATAATAAACCCTTTCGAAAAGGTGGGCAATACCTACAGCACTACTATGGAGGGCTTTAACTTTATCAACATGATGAGAATGATTAGCGCATTTGTCTATTTCGCATTGATTGTGGCTGTCATCGCTATGACCTTTGTCATCATTATACAGAGATTCTATAAAAATCTATTGAGTGATGAAGGATATTTGATGTTTACCCTACCCGTCAGGCCATGGCAGCATATAGTCAGTAAACTCCTGGTTTCCATGCTATGGATTATATCAAGCTTCATAATCATAATTTGTTCAGTCCTAATACTGATTAATGTAGATAACCTGTTTGGTGAATTAGCCAGGTTACTGGACTCTGCCCGCAGCTTCCTAGGGGATACTTTATTGATCCTAATGCCCATTTCCGCATTGGTGTTATCGGCATATTTTATCATTACCGTATACAATGCCCTTTCCATCGGCCACTTGTTCACAAAGCATAAAATACTGGCTTCCTTTGCCGCTTATATAGGTATCTATATGTTCAGCCAAATAGTATTTACCATATTTGCTTTTGCAACGGCCAATACGCTGCTGGTGCCTTTAGCCGAATCCACAGTCCCAGACCCATCTCATATAGCAGCCCTCATAGGGTCTTTGACAGCACTATATGCAGTGCTGGGTGTAGCAAACTTTGTGGTATCCAATATAATCATAAACAGAAAATTGAACCTGGAATAAAATAGTCAAAAGGGGCAGGTCATTATCCCTACAACGAATCAAATGGCCTGTCCCCTTCTTTCCCTTTTAGCATCTTTTTATTAATAAGCTTTGCAAACCTTTACCTTTGAGATCCTCTTTTCCTCTATCTCATCTACTTTGAATATCAACCCATTGTATTCTATCTCGGGTTGTTCACCCTCTTCAGGGATTCGTCCCAATTGGCCTATGACAAAGCCGCTTAATGTGTCGTATTCATCCACAGGTAATTTTATATTAAAAAAGTCTTCTACCAGATCCAAATCAATTATACCATTGATAATGAAAGTGGTCTCATCCTGCTTTTCAAAGTTCTTTTCCTCTTCATCGTATTCATCAAATATGTTGCCTACGATCTCCTCTATCAGGTCTTCAATAGTTACAATTCCTGCGGTTCCGCCATACTCATCTATGATAATAGCCATGTGGACCTTGTTTCTCTGCAGTTCCTTAAAAAGATCATCGGTAATCTTTGAAGAGGGTACATAGTAAGGAGTTCTTATGATCTTTTCCAATTGGAAGCCCTCTTTGTCCACTTTATCGCAATCGATATACTGTATTATATCCTTAGCATGAAGTATTCCTACAATGTTATCGATACCGTCTTCATAGACCGGGAACCTGGTAAACCCTTCTTCGCTGATTATGGAAACTATTTCACTCAAGCTTGCATCCATAGGAATGGCTACTATATCCGTCCTATGTGTCATGATATCGGTAACGATCTTATTATCAAATTCAAATATATTGTTGATCATTTCCTTTTCACTGTGGTCTATAGTGCCCTTCTCTTCACCCATGTCTATCATCATACGTATTTCTTCTTCGGTTATGTTTCTGTCGTCCTGGTTTGGGTCTATACCAACTAATCTGACAAAGAAGTTTGTAGACAAGGTAAGCAGCTTAACAAAGGGAGAAGTTAAAAATGACAATAGGTTGATAGGCCCTACTACAAATGCTGAAATAGGCTCTGCCTTCTTCATGGCAATCCTTTTGGGAACCAACTCCCCTAGGACTAAGGTAAAATAGGACAATATAACCGTTATAAGGATAACAGATATATTCTTAAGCCAAACCTCGGGGATCTGCACCCCCGTGGATTTTATTACATCGACCAGCCTTCCTGCAAAGCTATCAGCTGCAAAGGCACTGGCTAGAAACCCAGCTAGGGTTATACCAATCTGAATTGTAGCAAGAAATTTACTCGGTTCTTTTAACAGTTTCTCAATTTGGATGGCCTTTTTATCCCCTTCCTCGGCCATAAGTTTAACCTTGTTGTCATTTAATGAAATCAGTGCAATTTCCGAGGCAGCAAAAAAGGCGTTTAGTATTATAAGGACAAATAAAACCAAAATCTCGGTAAACAATTAAATTCTTCCTCCATTTATCAAAATAATAACAAAAAAAGACACAACGAACCTATAAACCTATAGAGTACAGATTCTTCATGCCCTTATATAATAACCGATTTTTTGGTTCCTATTTGCATTGAACATCAGTCCTATTACATAAATGTTTCGTAATCCCCCAGGACTATCGTCCATCTTATAACCACCTCCATTTGTCTATATTATACTTATCATTGTTTTATATTATACTTTTTATTATTATAAATTTACCATAGACATGCACTAACTGTCAATAAGTTTTAACTGTACATTATTCGTTGACTTTTATGCCCTCATCTTGATATACTTGTACAAGATGTATTAAAATTTAGGAGAGTTGACATTGAGTTTCTTTGAATTGTTTATCATTTCGGTGGGCTTGTCTGCAGATGCTTTTGCAGCAGCCATTTGCCAGGGATTGCCCATAAAAAAGGTTAATGTTAAGAATGCTGGTACCGTTGGATTGTATTTCGGTGCCTTCCAAGCAGCCATGCCCCTTATAGGCTACTTTCTTGGCGTTCAATTTAAGGACAAGATTACCGCTTTCGACCACTGGCTAGCCTTTATACTCCTTGGATTTATCGGTTTCAACATGATCAAAGAGTCCAGGGAAAAAGACGATGAGGTTATGGACGAATGCAAATGCCTAGAATTTAAAAATATGTGCGCTTTAGCCATTGCCACCAGCATAGACGCTCTGGCAGCGGGTATTACTTTTGCATTTCTTCAGGTTAACATCTTGCCTGCAGTTTCCTTCATTGGCTTTATTACCTTTGCCCTGTCCATGGTGGGCGTAAAGATTGGCAATGTTTTTGGTACAAAATACAAATCCAAAGCAGAGTTTGTAGGGGGACTTATACTCATATGCATGGGCTTTAAGATCCTGTTAGAGCATACTATTCTAGGATAACATTAATAATCAATGCTGAAAACATCGGAGACGTTGATGCCGTATATCTTTAAGGCATCATCCAATCCCATCTTTATTTCTTCTCTGGTGAAGTCTCCTTTCTCAAGATCCTCATCCCGCAGTTCGTTGAGCCTGTTATAAAAATCCAAGGCGATATTGAGATATTTTATATCCCCTGCCTCCATTTTTTCAAACAGCAGATTTTCTGCCTCGTTTATATTGCCGGATTCCAGTAGAATTAAGATATCTTTATACAGCAAATCTGCTCTTTCGGAATTGGTTTCTTCTGTCAGCTCGTAGGTTACAGAATCCTTTCCTAGTACTATCCTCGCAATGGCTTGGCCCATACTGCGGATTTGTCTAATAATCCAATCCTGTTGATACATAGTATAAGTCTCCCCCAGTTAACTCCTCTATGCCTGGTTTACTTCCATATAATATCCTTGCAGCAATATTCCTTCACCTAAATATAGGTGTTTGTTTTCAAAGGTACCGATATAGTCATCGCCAAGCATTTCGTACAGGCT
Organism: Candidatus Atribacteria bacterium; assembly: GCA_041686815.1. Taxonomy (GTDB): domain Bacteria; phylum Bacillota; class Clostridia; order Caldicoprobacterales; family UBA3941; genus JAWLDD01. The sequence continues at coordinate 9,882 of JAWLDD010000016.1, forward strand.
GGAGCGAATAGTAAACTCGGGCAGCTTTCCTATAATGCGTTGGCCATCAAACAAGAAACCCACCTGTACCGGCGCAGCAAAACTTCCGTCTGCTGTAAAGTCTCCACCGGAACTGATTACAACCAACACTGCCATCTGTCCGCCTAGGGCGTCTTTAATGTCATGACTGTCAACAGCAAATCGCAGAGGCGCTCTGGTAAGAGTAGGCATACCATCATAAGCTCCTGATGCTGCTCCAGTATGAGGCAGATTATAGAGCTTGGCTGTTCTTTTGTCGGTAAATAGATTGACCAGCTTGCCTTCCTTAACCAAGTCATAGCAATCATCTTCAAGCACTACACCTTCCATGTCAAAGAAGGGTTGAGCCCTATATACCGGATTCATATCCTGTTTAAGGGTTATCTTTTCGTTGAACAGCTTTTCTCCTATCTTATTGCTAAATAATGATCCACCGGTTGCATAGATTTCACCATTCAAAGAACGGGATAAAAAGTATTCCAGCTCTGCAAACCCTAAGGTAAAAACCGGTAATGTTTTACCTTCAGGCAGAGGTACTTGATTTCGATATGCTTCCAGATAACCGGTGTTAAACTCCCAAAACTTATCTAGATCGAAGGATCTGCCATAATATTGCAAGAATCCATCGAATAAGTTAGCTAATTTCTTTTCTTTCAGTATCAGGCCAAGGGCTATATAAGCGTCCTTGTATTCAAGATCCAGACCTTGAGTATTCTTCATGGTCCAGGCTACTTCCTTGATGGAAATCCCCTCGCTAAAGTCAAAATCCGAATAATCAGATCTTAGCCTTTCAAGTATTTCCTCCGACAAGTTCATAAGTTCTGCGCTACTTATGCTTTCATTACTGTAGTCCCTATGATCTTTGAGGCTGCCGGACAGCTCATAGGGATAGGAAATGCCAGCACTTAAGTTTTGTATAGCATTTTCAACCAGATTTTCATCAGAAATTTGTCCTATGGCTCCGGATATACCTATTTTATTATCCTTGTATACCCTAACGCCCTTTTTCACAATATCCTTGGTACGCACTGCGTTTATATTTGTATTTTGTACTCTTATTGCCGTTTCCTTTTCTCTAATGGTTATAAATTCCTTTTCCATCTCTATACCTCCCGCTGATATACTGACTTCTTGGCTACCATCTTTCTGTCACTTAAAGACTATAAGGCTACTATTGTACAGTTAATTTCTTAACTCTGGTATAAGGCCCGCCAAAGCCTACAGGTAGGGGAAATTGCTCCATCTTTCCACAGCCTCCGCCTACAAAGCTGAGAAGTTCAAACTCCTTACTTACAGCATCCACCTCCGCTAGGGTTTTGAACACATTACCAGTTATAACGGATACCTTAACCGGTGTTGTGATCTTTCCGTTCTCAATTTTATATGCCCTAGCTGGAGCTATAGTGAAAGTGGACATACCGGAACCATGCTTAATGGTATCGACGAATATACCGTTTTCGGTGCCAGCGATTATATCCTCTAATGGTGTATCGCCCTTTTCAATATAGGTGGTGGTCATGCGGACTATGGGTTCAAACTCGAAATTTATTGCCCTTGCGTTGCCTGTCAAAGGCTCTTCCAAGGCAGCGCTTGTTGCAGCGCTGTGCAGTCTACCCGTTAGCTTGCCGTTTTTGATAATATAGGTCTTCTTGCCCTTCGTTCCCTCATCATCATAGGGTACAAAGCCGTTGCCAACTACCATTCCATCATCGATTATAGTCAATAAATCCTGCCCTATGGTTTTACCGAGAGCCCATTCAGCTCTCATGGTCTCATCCCCCACCATGAAATCCGATTCGCTTTTATGTCCAAAGCTTTCATGGGTAAACACACCGGTAGCTAGAGGACTTAGGATTACCGTATATACACCCGGTTCTACAGGTTCCGCTTCCTTTACAAAAGCAATGCTCTTTTCGATCTCCTCTTTAAAGTAATCTTTTAGTCCTTTTAGCTCGTCAAAATATATAGCAGCTTTGGAAGCAGTGCCTGAATCTTTGTTTTCGCCGTCTGCCAACTCAAAATCCAAGCGTATACCACAGGTCTGTCTGTCAAAGGTGATGGCAGTCCCTTTGGATGAATAGATGGATTTAACGGTTTTGTTATCCACATAGTAAGAAGTATGGTGTGCTATTTCTGGGTAGTCCAATAGCTCCAAATACTCCTCCAACAAAGCCTGCTTTTCCTCTACAGAAATATCGGTATTGGACTTATTCTCATACTGCAAAATGGTATTTTGATTGACCTCAAAGGCTTTTACTATGGGATGTTCCATAATACCCGGGTTTGGTGTGGCCATCTGCGCCAAGGTATCTATGGCCTGCTGAATGCCATCCAGATCCGTCAAGGAACTGTAATACCACCGATTGCCATCGAAGACTCTAACAAAAGCGCCTTTGTTATTGCGAACCTTTTGCTCATAGAGATCTTTCTTTCTGAAACTGATCTTTGTGTCAAATGTCTCTTCAATGCGAACGTCTACATATAAATCTTTTGGAAACTTATACATGGCTTACCCCTCTTTCTAGTTATCTTAGATTTTCCTTATGGTATCACATCTTTTTGCCGCAGCCTTTGCAGAATTTTGCATCCTCATCGTTAAGGCTTCCGCAATCTCTACATTTAATTTTTATGACTTCTTTCTGTACATCGGGCTTGACCATCCTGTCAACAACATCTATATTGCTTAAAACATCGTTTATCATACCGCCTTTTGCTTCGTTAAAAGGCTTTAGATCTTCTCTGGCTTTATCGGGATCAAGCAACAATCCCGAACCAGCTGCGCCTTTAGCGCCGATGTTCATAACGATAGCGCCTGCAATAATCAAAACCATACCTGTGATTGGTTTGGTAAAGGATGGCCCAGATCTTCTCATAAAGAAATCATCTGTAAACGGATCCCCCATAAAGGATCCTCCCATAAGGTCATCTCCAAAATTAGCTATATCAAAAAAAGTGGAAATAAACAATATAAACCCTAGAACCATCATGCCAATGCCAATGTAATAGGTAATCTTTCTCTCCTTTGATATCTTAGCCAACATACCGCCCCCAGTATTAAACTATTCCACTTCAAATTATTATACCATATTTTGTTAGATATCACCTTAAATATTTATTACTATTGATTAATCCATTGTCCTGCTAAATAGATATAATTGCTAATAAAAGGGCAATTAATGGCTGAAGGCCTGCCCTTTTATAACCAATAATTGCTCTTTTGAAACTAGCTTCCTACCATATTCCTTTGTTTAATCACTAATTCCTTTCTTCATCACGAATATATCCGTCTTTGTATTTCTTTCAAATTACCTACAGCATAATCCACTACTTTATCATAGGATACTGGCTTATTGTTGTCATCCACAATTTTTACTCCGCCCCTTATAGGCTTTGTTCGCCAGTATTTAGCGTGTTTGAATTCATCTACCTCTCCCCACAGATAGGGTACTGGGAGGAATCCAGCTGCAAATATCTCGTAAAATCCTTGTGGTGAATAGGGATCTGCGATATGGCTTTCAATTCCGGATATAATTGTCTTGGCAGAATCTATAAGCTCAAGCATCCGCTCTTTTACATCCAATCTCCTGCTCATATCCTCTATCTTGCCATCCCTTCGCAATTTACGATATTCCTTGAGCGAGTGCTGGGTTATCTTTATACTCTCGTTTATAATATCCGGGGTGGCCAAATGTCGGGCTTCGGAATAGCTGACCACATGGATTATAGGCGGGCTTGTCTCGTCATGGGGATCTATATCGTCCATTAGTGCCGTTACCGCCGCTAGTTGTATCTTGGCTTCTTCTAAATCTGGCTTAAAGTAATCCAGCCCAGCCCTTGGTTGGAGAAGAACTCTAAAGTTTGCATCCTCTAGACTCTTGACAAGTGTCAGCAAAGCTCTAGACTTGGCCAAATCCTGGATGCCCCAGGTGGATCTGGGAGTGTTTAGCATGTTCTGCAGGATAAAAGTTTTGATGCCCAGCTTCTTTGCCAGCTTGGCCGATAGATAGGCAGACACGATATAGGTTACATCGTCTGCACCTCTAAAGGCAAAGTGGTGAGGTACATTAGCCTCAAAGGGTTTATCGGTCTTTGCAATGTAATTTATGGTTTCCACATGCTGCTTTAGATTGGTGTATAGATCATAGGGACCCCTACCGTCTAGCTTGTTGAACCACCAAAGAGATAAAGCGTGCCAACATATATTTATGGTCTTTTCGTACATCTGGGCTAGTGCAGGTATATTCTTTGTTCCTGCATAGGTTCGCAGCAATAAAGGCCTTGCCGCTTCCCAAATCATAGCATACTCCTCGGGAGAGTTAATGGGCACTCCGCCACCATTGGGCTTGTCTTCCCAATCCTCACCGAAATTGGATTGAGTCAGTTGAGAGGTGCCAATGGACAGTATGTCCAAGTAGCCTGCTTTTACAAGTTCCTTCACCCATGATATAAACTCCTTGACAGAGTCCAGCCTGCTGACAGAAGAGGAATAGGGGCCTACATGAGCACGTATCAATGGAAAAAACGGTGTTTTCATATTGTTGGATAGGCGTTTTACCACAGTATCTCTACGAGTGCCAAACTCCTGATAGCCCGAACGATCCAAGGGCTTGAAGGCTGTATACTCTTGGGACTCAATGATCCCCTTTCCAAATTCCATGCGCAGGTCATCATATAGGCTGCCTTCCATTATATCCCTTGGTATGCGCTCTTCTGGTACTCCCATCTTTGTCAATGTCTCTGAGACCGATTCGCCCCCTTTAAAGGTTTTCACAAACCCATTGTGTTCCTTTTCTATAACTTCACATCCCTGTGGCAATCCTCCAAAGAACACTGATTTGATGGGACCTCCTTGATAATATAGCATTCGGTTGCTCCTAAGCTCATGCATAAGATAACCTACCATCTTAACGGCTTCATCCTGATCCAACCTATAGCTAAGTCCCACTCTGTTTATCCTGTTGCTTCGAATCCAGTCCAATACTACCTTTCGATTTGATTCATATCTAAAATCGTTTATAGCTTGGCTGACGTCATCATCTGCCATGATTACCTGGTAGCCGCATTCTCGTAAGAGCTCAGCAGCTGAATTTATACCTAAGGTGTGTGCGTCCAGTGATGGTTTTATAAATGCAAATACATCTGTATCCAATGCAAACATCCTTTCTACCTCCCCTTAACAGTATATAAACAGTGCTTATAACAGGGCTCTAATATCATTCCCATCTTTGCCCTTTAAGAAATTATTCAGGTTTCTACCTATCTTTCTAAAATCCACATCCATGAGGCTAGATGCCAAATCGATGATTAAGCTGGTATTTTTCATGTCCACACCCAGCTTTTTGCCTACTGCCTCCAATGCCACCAAACCATGGGGTATGTCTTCGAAAATGTACCTGTGCTCCAAGGAGTTTGGAGCATCGATGGTCTCATAGGCAGCATTGTTTTGGATGCATTCATAGAGAGTTTGACCCTCTACATTGTAGGTTCTTTTGAGCCAGTCTTTGGCCGATTCAACTTCAAAGCCCAGCTCTCTTGAAACAGCAACTCTTTCCTGATCTATTTTCTCTATTAGTCTGCCTACAGTTGGAGTTATCCCATCATAATAGTATTTGTATACAGCCTTTTGACTCTCTGTCCATCCTGTGTTTAGCAGAAGGGGTGCACAATGCAAAATCATGCCTACATTGCCTATAGATGTCTCTATCATGGATCTAGCTGGCATAAGATATTGATGTAAACATCTAGGCAATCTGGATATTATGTCTTGATTCTTTTTCCCATCAAATGTGGAAATTAAAACATCCAACTTAAAAGCTATTATGTTTACAGAATCCTCAGAGGTCTTTCTGCATACATGAATGGTAGTTTGAGTCTCCGCAATGGTTTGGGCATAATCCTTGTTGTAGTTTCTATAGACTTCCTGAAATTCCAGAGCTCCAAAGGTTCTTCCTGGATTTAAAACGATGACAGTCTCTTTTCTTATATGCTTTCCTATTATTTCAGCCAGCCATCTGTGGGAATTAGCAGGAGTCGTAATGAAAATTACATCGGGATCTTTAACAGCTTGACGGATATCATCTGTCACTTGCGCTATGCTAACGGGTCCATCCAATACCCCTTGACAATAAATTGTGCGAGTCTTCATCAATTTCTGTATTGTGGCTTTGGAACGGTTCCACAAGGTCACATTATTTCCGCATTTGCTTAAATGGGCTGCCATAGCCAGTCCTAAATTTCCTGCGCCTACTACTGTAACATTCATTCTATCCCCCCTATTTTATCATAAATTTAAATATAATCATCGGGCTGTTTGATATTATATCCATAATTTCTACTATTTGTAATTTATTTGGAAAATTGCATATATTGCTAGTACAGTGGTTGAGTAACACTACAACTACATATGATAAGATATAAAATAATACCTTTTTAATAACACGACCAACTTCATCCTGTAAGGAAAGAAGTCCGATGAGCAATCACTGAAGAATTTTTGATGGACTGCTTTTAGGTTTGAAATATATCAAAGGCCTCCAAGATCCCATGCAACGTTTGACAAGTATATAAATGCCCATGCCTAGATAAGCAAAAATAGGCAACTGCTTGGCATGATTTTATCATAAATATGATAAACAGGTCAATATATTCTTTATCTCAAAAATGGGCAAACCATTCGAACTTCTCGTTCTAATGGTTTGCCCATTTACACTAAAATAATCTACTATTCAAGCATCGATTTCTATCTGTGTAGTTATTCTATGATAATGTCATATTGAATTTATTCTGATAAAATGTCATGTATGCGAAAGGAGACATTCAATATGACTCAAAAAGAAATAACT
>JAWLDD010000017.1:0-4994 GCA_041686815.1 Candidatus Atribacteria bacterium
TGTTGATCTTGCACTTAACTATTTCTCCAATGACCCATCAAAGGCGAAAGTATTATTGATGGAGTTCATGAACAAGGACAATGAAGATCAATGCTTAGATATAGTAGTTAAGATAAAGCTAACCGATGAAGAGGTAAGGGAACATATTAGAAAGCTTGGCATCTCAAACCCTTCCATGTTTCAGATAATGGACAAAGACAAGAGGGATCATATTTTAAATAAACTGAAAAGTATTGAGGGCATAACCATAAGGCAGCTATCTAGAGTAACAGGTCTGTCAAGAAGTATAATCAACCGCGCTTAGGCTTGAATTATCGTACGAAGTTCAAAGAGTCAACAACGAGACAAGGGACCTGTCCCCCTGGCTCTCAATTTTAAGTAAAGGTGGATACATATGAAGAAGAAACGAAAAGCAAAGAGAAGTGGGTACTTTGCTATAATGATAATTCCCGATACCAATCGTAAGCCAAGGACACTGCGCATACCCAGATCGATCTACTTCATTCTTATAGGCATTATAATAGGTATTTGCTTTTTAATTATGGGCATGGCATACCAAATAAATAGACTAAAAAATGATGTCTTATATAGAGAAACCAGGATACTTAGCTATTCAGATCAGCTTTCTGAAAGTGAAAACATAATTATGGAATTGAAAGATGAGATAAATGATTATGCCAAAAAGCTTCAAACAGTAATGACAGATATACATTCCCTTGAGCAAAGAACATCATTAGTAGCCGAAGACAACAACCATATCATTCAAAAAGTGGGACACCTTCTTGGCCTTGAATCCAATGACTTTAAAAGCATCTATGAGAATTCCTCTCTATCTTCTCGTTCAGGCCATCGACCAAAGCTTGATACCAAGGATACTTCCTTTCAACGAAATTACGTATTGACTGTAGACAGATCCACTACAGCGGAGCGTATTCTTTCAACTGCCCAGCAATCCAATGCTCAATTGATGGACAAGATTACGGATAGGGAAGATTTTCTTATGGCCTATCCCTCGATATTGCCTGTAGAGGGTAGGATATCCTGTACCATGGGGGAGCGACCTAATCCTTTTGGTAGGAGAAGGATGGAGTACCATAATGGGATTGATATAGCTGTCGATAGGGGTACCGATGTAAAAGCTACAGGTAAGGGCAAAGTAGTTTTTGCAGGCTATAAAGGTAGCTATGGTAATTTGGTGATTATTGATCATGGCTTTGACATAAAAACCTATTATGCGCACAATTCAAAGCTCTTAGTAGAAGAGGGCGATGTAGTAGAAAGAGGCGATATTATAGCCAAATCAGGCAACTCAGGTAGAAGCACAGGGCCTCATGTGCACTATGAGATAAGGATAAAGAATGTACCTAAGGATCCCTTGGATTTTGTATTAAATTTTGATAAGGAGGATGAATAATGTTAACCAGAAAACAGAGAGCTCAATTGGATAAGGTCACAACAATGATAGGAGAAGATGTCATCTTAAAGGATGGAGTTCTATGTGCCCAGAATACGGTACGGATAGACGGTCAGTACAAAGGCGAAATAAACAGTAAAGGTGCACTTATCATAGGAGGTAGTGGTGTAGTAGACGGCAACATACAATGTGAAAATATCGTCATCTCAGGAAAAGTCAACGGCAACATCCAATCCTCCAATCAAGTTCACATCAGAGATACCGGTGTAGTAGAAGGCGATATCTCATGTCTTACCATCATAATCGATGAAGGAGCAGTCTTTATAGGGAAATGCTCCATAACTAGAGAAACTGAATACGCTTTGCATGAAGATGCTGAAAGTAGCGTAGCCAACTAAAAAAGAAGTAGATATATTTGTCAATATAATTTGGTAAATTTTGTTATAGGCTAAAGATCAGGAATAGTATAATACCAAGTAAAATGCAGCAAAATAAACCCAGGGTGGTGAGTTTTTTGTTGCGAGTCCAAAGATATGTAAACGACATAAGAAAAATAATTGAGAAGACCGAAATCTATTGCCGGGAAATGGGTATAATAGGCAAATATCTTAAGATAAATATCGGAGCTAATATAAGAAATTATCTTGATATGATATATGATAGAAGGGGCTTTACCAAGGAAGAGCTGGTCATAATCATAAGAGAATTTGATGAATATATAGATGACAGTTTGATGGATGAATACAGTGATAATATAGACTCATTGACCGATTTAGTTGAAGATTGAGCCACGGGGATGAGCCATGGGTGAGCCATAGGGACAGGTTTCGTGGCTCTCCATATTATACCAAATTGGGACAAGGGACCTGTCCCCCTGGCCCCGGTTATCATACTATTGATAATACCGCCATAAAATGATACTATATAGTATAGTAAATAATTGTTAAATTGATTTGGCGGAGGAATATATGGAAGCATCCAAAAATATAGGGTTTATAAGCAAAATATTAAACAGCAAAAAACTCGGAGTTATTTTAGCTATCTTACAGTTAGCGGTAACTCTAGTTTTTTTGGGAGTAACTATCAATTTAAACTTAGTTCCTGCCAAATATTTTGTGCCAATAGTTATATTCCTAATGATCCTTCTAGGATTGACAGGCTTTACTCAGTTATCCAACAAAGGTATAAAGACTGGAAAGGTCTTTGCCCTATTAATGTGTTTTGTACTTGGTATTGGGTGTTATTATTTATTAAAGACCCAAACTGTTCTAACGGATATCTCGGGCTCGGGTATAAACACCAAGATAGACGATGTATCTGTTATTGTTCTCAAAGATGATCCCGCACAGAATATTGGTGACGCCGCCCACTATCTATTCGGCATTCAGGAGACCATAGATAGGGAAAATACCGATAAGATTATAGCGAAGATTAATGAGGATCTGGATACAGAAATTAAAATACAGGTCTTTAACGACTTTGATCATCAAATAGAGGCTTTGTACAATGGCGAAGTTGGTGCTATCATATTGAATGAAGCCTATAGGGAAACCATCAATGAAATCCATGAGGATTTTGATCAAAGGACCAGAGTCATTACCGATCATCAAATAGAGACTCCGGTAGTCATAGAGACTGGCAGCAAAGAGGTGGCTATAGAGGCCTTCAATATTTATATCAGCGGTATAGATACTTATGGATCCATTAGGACAACCAGTAGAAGCGATGTAAATATTATTGCCACCGTTAACCCCAATACAAAGCAAATTTTGCTAACCACCACCCCACGGGACTATTATGTTCCCTTTCCTAATACGGGAGGTGTAAGGGACAAGCTAACCCATGCAGGGGTTTATGGGATTGATGTATCTATCGGCACCTTGGAGGAATTATATGATATAGATATTGATTATTATGTTCGAGTCAATTTCGATACCCTAATCAACATGGTAGATGTCTTAGGAGGTATCGAAGTGTACTCTGAATATGCTTTTAAAGCGGGGGGCTATAGATTCAAAAAGGGTATCAACCGATTAAACGGAGCTCAGGCTCTGGCATTTTCCAGAGAGCGCTATTCCTTTGCTGCAGGTGATAATCAGCGAGGCAAAAATCAGATGGCGGTGATAAAAGGGATGATCGATAAAGCAATGTCACCGGCTATATTAACTAATTTCAACGGTATTATGGATGCCATAGCAGGAAGCTTTGAAACCAATATGAGCAGTAAAGATATTACAAGCTTGGTAAAGATGCAGTTAAACGACATGTCCCCCTGGAATATTGTGACCAACAACGTAATAGGAAAAGGGGCTATGAAGACTACATATACATACAAGTCAAGACGCTTGTATGTAGCCATCCCCGATGAAGCTTCGGTAGAAGCTGCAAAGAACAAGATTCGGGAGGTCATGGGACAAGGGGACTTTTTGGGACAAGGGGACGTTTCATCTGTCTCCTCTGACGGTGTACCCCATTAAGGAGGTGGGAGTGGATGGAAAAGGCAAAGGTAGCAGAGGTATTAAAGGACATTGCACTTTTGCTCCAATTAAAAGGCGAAAGCCATTTCAAGGTAAGGGCTTATGAAAACGGAGCCCGTATAATCGAGCTTCTGCAAGAAGATCTGGATACCTTGGTCGAGGAAAAACGCTTAGGCCAAATTAAAGGCATAGGCAAAGCTCTGGAACAAAAGATAGAAGAGCTGGTTACCACTGGAAGGCTGATCTATTATGAGGAACTAAAGAAAGAGTTTCCAGACACCCTATTTGATCTATTTAAGATTCCAGGACTGGGCCCCAAAAAAGTCCAAACCCTCTACGAAAAGCTGGGTATTACCTCCCTTGGGGAGCTGGAATATGCATGTCTGGAAAACAGACTGCTAATACTGCCAGGATTTGGAGAGAAAACTCAGAGCAACATATTAAAGGGAATTGCTGATATAAAGCACTATCAAAGCCATTTCCTTTACTCCGAAGTTCGGGCTGTGGCTGATAGAATAGTGAAGGATATCTTGAAGCAGCCAGGGGTTACTAAAGCCCACGCAGCTGGAAGTTTGAGGCGGCACAAGGAAATCGTTAAGGATATAGATATACTGGCCAGCAGCCTTTGGCCTATAAGCCTTATGGACTGGTTTGTTTCCATGGAGGATGTGGATACCGTCATGGGCAAAGGTGAGACCAAATCCAGCGTTAGGCTAAAAAACGGAATAAACGTGGATCTTAGGGTAGTGACACCGACTCAATACCCTTATGCCCTACACCATTTCACTGGCAGTAAAGAACATAACACCGCCATGCGTCATATAGCCAAAAGCCGTGGCATAAAGATGAATGAATATGGCTTGTTTCAGGGAGAGGAGGAAACTCTCATCCCCTGCAAAGACGAAGAGGAGATATTCAAAGCCCTGGGTATGGAATACATTCCACCGGAGCTTCGCGAAAATTATGGAGAGATCGAAGCAGCCATGGAAGGCAGGTTGCCAAAGCTGGTAGAGCTGAGGGATATTCAAGGTGTATTTCACGTACACACCACTTACAGCGATGGACGGGCTACCCTGAGGGAGATGGTGGATGAAGCTGTAAGG
>JAWLDD010000017.1:5004-16537 GCA_041686815.1 Candidatus Atribacteria bacterium
TGGCATATCCGATCACAGTCAATCGGCATATTATGCCCAAGGCCTTAGCATCGAGGATATCAAAAGACAACATCAAGAAATCCAAGAGCTAAATATGCTTTATAAGGGAAAGATAAAGATTTTAAAGGGGATAGAGAGCGATATCCTGCCAGATGGCAGCTTGGATTATCCCGACGAGATACTATCCACCTTTGATTTTGTTATAGCCTCAGTCCACTCAGGCTTCTCCATGGATGAGGAGACTATGACTAATAGAATACTTAAGGCCCTTAGCAATCCTTATACCACCATTTTAGGGCATCCAACAGGTCGGCTGCTTCTGTCTAGGGAGGGGTATCCGCTGGATATGGATGCTATACTAAACTGTGCTTCCGAAAAGGGTGTGGCAATTGAGATAAATGCAAATCCCCATAGATTGGACTTGGATTGGCGATGGTGTCGAAAGGCAAAAGAATTGGGTATTCCCTTGGCTATCTGCCCTGACGCCCATGATATAGAGGGACTGAGTCATGTATCTTACGGAGTGGGTATAGCGAGAAAGGGTTGGCTGACCGCTTCGGATATCTATACCTGGCAAGATGGAATAGATTAGATTACTTTTTATATTCAAAATTACGCTTGGTTGCTTGCTCAATGTGTTAAAATATATAGGGCAAATAAATTGATATACAATTTAACCGGTATATTACTGGTGTTAAAAATAAATGATTGGAGGAAGTTTTTATGAAATTATCAGTAGCATTACAGATTTATTCAGTAAGAGAAGACGCTGAGAAGGACTTTAGGGGTACCTTGGAAAAGGTAAAGGAAATGGGATACGATGGCGTTGAGTTTGCCGGACTTTACGACCACGAGCCAGCCGAAGTCAAAGCCATGTTGGATGAAATCGGATTGGTACCTGTATCTGCTCACGTTCCATTGGAAGCCATGTTGGAGGATCCGGACAAGGTAATCGGAGCTTACGCTGAGATAGGATGCAAATACATTGCTGTTCCCTACTTGGTGGACAACCGCAGACCCGGAACTGATGGCTTTGCTCAGACCATAAAGGATGTGGAGACAGTAGCTACCGCTGCCAAGAAGCATGGTATTCAGATGCTGTACCATAACCATGATTTTGAGTTTGTCAAGGTGGATGGAGAATATGGCTTGGATCTACTCTATAATTCCATCTCAGAAGATCTTCTAAAAACCGAGATCGACACCTGCTGGGTAAACGTAGCAGGGGAGAATCCCGCTGACTATGTTAGAAAATATACTGGCAGAGCTCCTGTAGTTCATTTGAAGGACTTTGTCATGAGCGGCAAGGAGAAACCAGCACAGCTTTACGAGCTTATCGGCATTGAAAGCGATAAAAAAGAAGAAAAAGGCGAAGAAGCCTTTGGATTCCGCCCTGTAGGCTATGGCGTACAAGATTTCCCCGCTATTCTAAAAGCATCAGAAGATGCAGGTGCTGAGTGGGTTGTAGTAGAACAGGATCAGCCTTCTCTTGGTAAAACTGCTATGGAATGTGCTGCCATGAGCCGAGAATATCTTAAGAAGCTGGGCCTATAGGTAGAATAGTGCAAAGTTAACAATTTGTTCATAGTTTATTTAAATCTATCCTTTATACTATTTGTGGAGTATAAAGGAGGTGAAAATCCGCTTAAAAGTTATTTTGGATCAAGTCAACCTGGTTTACCTACAATTCAAAAATAATTTTTAGGAGGGATTTTTATGAAGATTAAAAAACTCATCGCATCTTTGTTAGCTCTTGTACTTATTCTGACAGTTGGATTGACAGCTTGTTCTACTCCTGCAGATGGAGGTAGCAGCAATACAACTGGAGAAACCAATAACGTAGATACTCAAGATACAGAAGACGATGCCCAGGACGATGTTGACGTTGACGGAGGGGAAGACGACAGCAGCCAAGAAGATGCCGGAGCAGATACAGAGGCAGAAGATGACGCTGCAGATGCCGAATCAACCGACTCCGACTCAACTGAGACTGACTCAAATGATAATAACAATGAGTAATCATATAAAAGAACTGTAGCCATAAAAAGCTACGGTTCTTTTTTTGTACAGAAATAGAAATACTTTTAAATTTTTCCTATATCTTTTTTTTTACCACAAAACATGTTATCCTAATTATATGGAGGTGAAGTTATGCGAGTATTAGTAACAGGCGGTGCAGGATATATAGGCAGTCATGCCTGTGTAGAGCTATTAAACGCAGGCTACGAAGTAGTAGTCATTGACAACTTAAGCAACAGCAAAGAAGAAGCCTTAGAAAGGGTACAGGAGATCACCGGCAAACATCTTAAATTCTACAAAGCTGATCTGCTGGACAGGAGGGCTCTTGATACCGTCTTTGAAGAACAATCCATTGACGCAGTAATGCATTTTGCCGGACTGAAGGCAGTAGGTGAATCAGTAGCCATACCCCTAAGTTATTATCATAACAATATCACAGGTACCTTGATGCTCTGTGAAGCCATGCAAAAATATGGGGTACGGGATCTGGTCTTCAGCTCCTCTGCCACAGTATACGGAGATCCCGACAGAGTTCCGATTACTGAGGATTTTCCTCTAAGGGCAACCAATCCCTATGGACACACCAAACTTATGATTGAGCAAATTCTAAGAGACCTTTACCGTTCCGATAACAGCTTTAATATAGCTATCCTTAGGTATTTTAATCCCGTAGGTGCCCACAAAAGCGGTCGTATAGGGGAGGATCCCAATGGCATACCCAACAACTTGGTACCATACATCACTCAGGTAGCATCGGGCAAACTGGACCAATTAAGAGTCTTTGGCGACGATTATCCCACCCATGATGGAACAGGAGTCAGGGATTATATCCATGTGGTGGATCTGGTTTTAGGCCATTTAAAGGCTTTAGACAAACTCAAATCCAATCCTGGTATAGTTACCTATAACCTTGGTACCGGACAGGGCTACAGCGTTCTTGAAATGGTCAAGGCCTTTGAGAAGGTAGTAGGAAAACCTATTCCCTACAGCATAGTGGATAGAAGGCCTGGAGACATAGCTACTTGCTATGCTGATCCTACAAAGGCACAGAAGGAGTTGGGCTGGACTGCAACTATGGGCTTGGACGAGATGTGTGAGGATTCATGGCGATGGCAGTCAAACAACCCCAACGGGTATGAGTAATATATAAAGAAGAATGGCATTTAACTAAAGATATTCAATTGGTAGGAGAATCAGAGGATGAACAAAAAGGAAAAGCCTGCCTTAGTCATAATGGCAGCAGGAATGGGTAGTAGATATGGAGGATTAAAGCAGATTGATCCTATAGGGCCAAATGGCGAGATAATCATGGATTATTCCATATATGATGCCCTAAATGTAGGATTTGGTAAGGTAGTATTTATTATTAAAAAGGATATAGAAGAGGTATTTCGAGAGGCTATTGGCAAGCGAATCGAGGAGAAGGTGGATACCGAATATGTTTTTCAAGACATAGACGACTTACCAGCTGGACATAAAAAGCCAATAGGCCGAGAGAAGCCCTGGGGCACAGGTCATGCAGTGTTAAGCTGCAGGGGGCATGTCGATACACCTTTTGCCGTCATCAACGCCGACGACTTCTATGGTAGGACTTCTTTTAAAGCGCTTCATAGCTTCCTGGAGAATATCACTGATACCTATGCACGAGAATACGCTATGGTAGGATTTGTCCTAAAAAACACGCTTACAGAGCATGGTTATGTGTCAAGGGGCGTGTGCAAAGTCAACTCTCAGGGATACCTGGAAGAGATCCAAGAACGAACCAAGATAAAGAGGTTTTCCGATTCCATTAAATATCAGAATGAAGACGGAAGCTGGATGGAATTGCCGGAGGACAGCACGGTTTCCATGAACATTTGGGGATTTACCCCTAGTATCTTTGAGGAGCTGGAAGCGGGATTTTCTGACTTTCTAAAGGCTAACCAGGACAACATAGAAAAAGCTGAGTTTTATCTACCTAATCTAGTTGGAGATTTGATCAGAAAAGACAAAGCATCAGTCAAGGTTTTGCCCTGTAGTGAGCGTTGGTATGGCGTAACCTATAGGGAGGATAGACCAGTAGTTAAGAAAGCCATAAAGGATATGATAAAGGGTGGAATTTATCCAAATAAATTGTAGGAGAAATGTTGTTATGGAAGAGAACAATAGATTTAATATAGAAGAGATAGCAAGGAACTTTCAATTTGAAGGCCAATACCAAAAGGCAGAGCTCAATATTTCAGGTCATATCAACGATACCTATATTGTCTATTTTACCCAAGATGATGGCAAGGCCCATCGTTACATACTTCAAAGAATAAACCACAATGTCTTCAAAGAACCAGAAAAGGTCATGGAGAATATCAGTGGTATAACCCAGCACATGAAGGAAAAAATAATTAAAGCCGGTGGAGATCCCCTTAGGGAAACCCTTAATCTGGTTTCCACAGTAGATGGAAGAAACCTATATATAAGCAATGATGGAAACTATTGGAGGGGCTATCTGTTTATTGAAGGTGCCAGATCTTATCAAACTGTAGAAAACCCGGAGCATTTTTACAAGGCAGGAAAGGCATTTGGAAAGTTTCAAAGTTTATTAAGTGATTATCCAGCGGAAAAATTGCATGACACCATACCCAACTTTCACCATACCAGGCTGCGATTTGATGCTTTGGTGGAAGCAGTGGAGAGGGACGTCAAAAACCGGGCAAAAGACGTAAAAGATGAGATCGAGTTTGCATTTAAGAGGGTTGATGATACTCCAGTATTGGTTGAACTACTGGAAAAGGGGGAACTGCCGTTAAAAGTGACCCATAACGATACCAAGTTCAACAATGTCCTCATCGACGATAAAACCGGGGAAGGCATATGCGTAGTTGACCTTGACACCGTAATGCCCGGGCTATCCCTATACGATTTTGGCGACTCTATACGCTTTGGAGCAAGTACCGCCGAGGAGGACGAGCAGGATCTATCCAAGGTATGGATGGATTTAGAACTGTACCAGCGTTTTACCCAAGGCTTTTTGGAGGCAGCGGGGAACAGCTTAACTAAAATGGAACTTGAATACTTGCCCTTCTCCGCTAAGCTCATGACCTACGAATGCGGTATCAGGTTCTTGACCGACTACCTAAACGGTGATACCTATTTCAGGATCCACCGTCCAGGCCACAACCTTGACCGTGCCAGAACTCAGTTTAAGCTGGTAGCCGATATGGAGACCAAGCTTGAAGAGATGGCGAAAATAGTAAATAGGATAAAAGGAAAATAGAATAAAAAGTAAGACTTTTTTCAGAGTAGAGGTTGAAACAATTTCTACTCTGTTTTTATTTATCGATCGGAATTTAGGGAAAGATACTATGTACCAATTTCAAATACATTCCTATTTGTTTTCGCGTTTTTCACGAATAAACTCTTCCAGTTCTTCAATAGTGAAATATTTATGCATTTCTTTTCTTTGCTTTTCAATAAGTTCCTTATCCTTATATAAATTTTCAATATCAGTTCTTCCAAGCAAATAATCTATGGACACACCGAAAAAATCCGCTAACTTATTCAGGGTGTCAAGGGGCGGGTTTCTTTTTCCTACTTCGTAAAAGCCTATAGCTCCGTCAGTGAGCCCTAATTGATTTGCCAATTCCTTCTGAGTCAATCCTTTTGATTCTCGAAGCTTTTTTATCCTTTCTCCTAGCATGTTTCTATCCACCTTTCAATGACGTAGTGAAGAGAAATAAAAGAACATCGAAACTACAAATAGTAGTTGACAAACAACAAACTGTGGTGTAAAATACATATAAACAAATTTTCTGTATGGTTAATTAAAAAAACAATAGCATAATAAACACCAAACTCGAACCCCTGGAAATATGGATGAAGGCAAATTTCCAGGGGAAAACAGGGCTGTATCGTATTATGCAACCATACTAAAATTACTTTTTTATCTAAATCTTATTATATCAAACTTGACTCAAAAAATCATCAATAAAAGGAGGGCTTGTGTAACTTAAATTTCATTTTTATTAATTGAGTGGGGGGAAAGGAAATGCATTCATGGAACATAGTATTTACTGAAAAAGGGAAGGTAGAGGTTATATCGGAACCGGTAGAACCACTAGCAAATGATGAGGTGCTCTGCAAGGCAGATAAATCACTAATTAGCATTGGTACAGAGTTAACATGCCTAAGCAGCGAATTTGATCCTGATACCAATTGGTATAGTTGGGTGAAGTATCCATTCCGTCCGGGATATAGTATGTCTGCAATAGTAATGGAAGTAGGTCCAGATGTTAGCTGCTTAAAACCTGGCGACAGAGTCTTCTCTGGATGCAGTCATATGGAGTATTTTAAGGCCAAACCAAGTCAGCTGACCAGAATACCAGATGGCATTACCAGTGAAGAAGCCACTTGGATTTCTCTGTCCAGGGTGGCACAAAATGGTGTCAGAAAGGCCCAAATACAGATGGGCGACACCGTTGGAGTTGTTGGTTTAGGTCCTGTGGGGCAACTTACCATACAATACATAAAGAACTGTGGGGCAACTAGAATAATAGGCATAGATCCTATAGAGGAGAGGGGTTCATTTGCATTAAAGAGTGGTGCAACGGATGTATTATCGGTAAAAGCTGACCAAGCATATAGTCAAATTGAGGATTACACTAAAGGTCTAATGCTTGATGTAATCTTTGACACAACCGGACATCCGACAGTATTGAGCTCTTGCTGCAAGCTGGTAAGAAGGTATGGCAAGGTTATACTGGTGGGGGATACGCCTCAGCCATCCAAACAGTATTTAGGCCCAGGAGTTGTATCAAATTACATTTCTATATTGGGAGCTCATGGGGGTATGGTTGCACCGGAACCTAACTATTTTTATCCGTGGACTTTAGAAAAGACCACTGAAATCACTTTGGATTACATTATAAACGGGAAAATGACATGCAAACACCTAATTACACATCGCTATTCACCAAGGGAAGCGCCGTCTATCTATAGAAAAATTCTACATGATCGCTCCTATGCTATGGGCATCATATTTGACTGGTGTAGGTTGAGCCATTGATGAATCTCATAGGAGGTGATGGTAGTTGCCCAGTGAAAGATCATTAAAAAGGTTTCTCAGGCAAAATGGAGCAGGCTACATACTAATAATGCCCATGGTCACCGGGATTTTGGTCTTCGTTGTCTATCCTATGTTGAAGGCATTGTTATATAGCTTTCAGCACACCAATGGCATTAGCGGATATTTTGCTGGATTAAGAAACTATATTTGGATATTCAAAGATCCAGTTTTTTGGACAGCGGTTTTTAATACCTTTTATATGGCTATACTAAGTGTTATTGTCAATCTAGTAGTCTGTTTTATATTAGCATCCTTTATTAACGCACTTTCCATAGGAAAAAATCTATTCAAGGCTGTTTACTTTCTGCCAAATGTTGTTTCAGTTATAGCTGTTTCTATACTTTTTAATTTTCTCTTTTATCCTACGGAGGCAGGCCCAGTAAACTATGTCTTAGGTGTTCTGGGAATACCAGCAGTGGGTTGGTTTACTTCCCCAATAATAGCACCTTTAAGCATCGTTTTGATGGGAATGTGGCGAAGTATAGGTTATGACACCATTATCTTTCTGGCTGGTCTGCAGAGCGTACCACGGGAATTATATGAGGCTGCTAATGTGGACGGAGCAGGGAGTTTAAAACGATGGTGGCATATAACTCTACCTTCCATGAGGCCAGTGTTTGTGTTCTTTATAATAATGGCTACCATAAACTCACTTAAAAGATTCGGCGATGTTTGGATGATCGGGGGAGTTGGTGGCAATCCTGGCGGTGCCTTGCAGACTATAGTTTTATACATATACAGAAATGCTTGGGTATCCAGTGATGTCGGTGTAGCTTCAGCTGCTGCATATATGTTATTTCTCTTTTCACTCATGTTTACCCTAATAAACTACAGGATCATGGGTGTAGGAAAGGAAAATTGAATGAAAGGAGGTCAAGATGGTGGCCAATAGAAAAAGGTTTGCGCAGATTGCATTATGGATTATTCTTAGTCTCGGTGCAACAACCATGCTTCTGCCATTCTGGTGGATGCTGTCTACTAGCTTTGACCAAGATGCAATATTGGACGTGCCCTTTCCACCAAGATTTATTCCTGGACGCTTTACCATTGATACCTATAAAATGACGTTTACTAATGTGCCTATGTTCAAATACATATTTAATTCCCTTATTATTGCGGCGGGTGTCATAGCTATATCCATTTTATCAGCATTAACTGCGGGCTATGCGCTTTCTAAGATAAGATTCAAAGGGCACAGACAAATCCTCATCCTAGCCCTATCAACTATGATGGTACCCTTTGAAGTGACTATGATACCTCAATTTTTCCTGTTTAACAAGTTGGGGCTGATCAATAATTACCTAGCATTTTATCTCCCGGCTGTGAATTATGTTTTCGGTACATTCTTTGTTAAACAGTATATGGACACCATACCCGATTCCCTGAGAGAAGCTGCCTTAATAGACGGGGCAAATGACTTTTATATCTCATTCAAGATATATTTTCCCCTGTGTGGACCCATGATATCAACATTATTAATACTGCTATTTTTAGGCAGCTGGAATGATTTTTTATGGCCTCTGATAGTTTTGACCGATGCAAACCTTTATACCATACAAGTAGGCGTAGCTATGTTTACATACAACCAAGGTGTCAATACGATGCCGGCTATAAGGATGGCTACCACAATGGCTTCTATCTTACCTGTGCTTATAGTCTATTTATTCCTGCAGAGATATATTGTGGAGAGTATAGCCTTAACCGGAATAAAACAATGATACTGACTTGTACCCTATTGGGACAAGTTAAATAAAAGAAGGGGGATTTTAAGCATGAAAAAACTATTAACCATGATTCTTATCATTAGCCTAATGGCTACTATGCTATTAGGATGTGGGCGTGAAAAGGATCCTTCCGACCAAAGGGATACATCAGCTGCTCCACCTATTCAAGGGGAAGAAGATGTTAAACCAGTGGAAATAAAACAAACTGATCTGATATTCACCGGTATAGGTTTTAACCTAAAAGATGGTATAGATCCAAAGACCAATAAGGAATATCAAGGTTGGGAGACCTTTGTCCAGGAGCAGTTTAATGAGAAGTTTCCCAATGTTAACTTAGAGGTGAATACTATTCCATGGGAAAACTTTAGGGCGAAGCTGCAAACTATTTTACAATCGAATGGGACAGACCTTCTTTATGCATCTGGATCATTTACTGCTTTCTTCCATAAACAAGGACTATTAATGGGACTCAATAAGTTTATAGAGTCCGATCCCAGCTTCAACTTTGAAGATGAGTATCCTGCAGGATTGAGAAAGAATATGAACCTAACAGACTATACTACTGAAGAGCTAGTAGCGTTACCTTTTATATTGGGTAATCGAATCATTATCTATGATAAGCAAATATTTGATGACTGGGGTGTAGAATATCTATCTGAGCATCCCACACCTGAAGAGATTTTAGAGAAGGCCTCCCAAATGACTGGGAAAAATCCAAAGACAGGAAAACAAAACTACGGGCTGTGGTATGATGGCAAATCAATGAATTTAAGCTGGTTCTTAGCGCTAGGCTACTATTTTGATGTAGTGGGTTGTGAAGGCACTCTTGATAACTTAAAAGAGCTAAAATGGAGTATCAATTCTCCAGAGGTGCTAAAAACCTTAGAGTGGTGCTGTGAGGCTGCTAAGTACTGTCCACCGTCATTTGTCAATAGTCAAGGGAATGAAAATTTCGGAACTGAGAATAACGATGTAGCCATTGCTATCGATACCAACGGAGTAAAGATCATGAATGAGTATATGAAGACCGAAGATGAGGCTTTATTGGATAGGTATGAGCCTACTCTACACTTTGGGCCTAAAGGTGAAGGTTGGGCTGTGGCAGATGGTATCGCCATGAGTGCAAAGATTAAGGAGGAAGATCAGGCGGTAGCTTGGGAAGTGTGTAAATACCTAGCAGGCTCGGAGACCCAAAAGTGGTTCTATGAGCAATTTGGCCCCAGCCCTATGGCTTCGAAGGATACATCCTTCTATCATCCTAAAGATAAATATCTGCTAATGAATATGAAGGTGGTAGAAAACTCCCACTCTGGAGCCTTTGAAGAACTCAATCCTTTCTTCGTATCCGATATTCAGCCATTTGTAACAGGGATCATAAGTAAATACGCCGTAGGTCAGAAAATTGATCTACAGGCAGAGTTAGAGTCTTTGCAAAGGAAAGCTGAAGTGTGGTCGAGTAATCAAGAATAATAGAGGTGGCTGGAGGACAAGCAATGAAAAAAGGTGTTAATATATGGTGCTATCCGGAGGATTTTACAATAGAAGAATGCATGCGAATAGCTAAAGAAGCGGGATTTGATGGCATAGAGATAAATATGGAGCGACCCAGCAGCAGGACTGATATAAGACTTACATTGGAATCTAAGGAGAAACATATAACCAGCATAAAAAAGATGGCTGAATATTATGGACTGGAAATCCCTAGCATATCAACATCTCTGTGTTGGCGGTATTCGCTTTGTAGTTATGAGAATGATATTAGGGAGAAAGGAAAAGACGTTGTTAAAAAAATGATAGATGCAGCTTGTATACTTGGGGCTGATACTGTTTTAGTTGTACCTGGCATTGTAGATGAAGTCCATACCTATAAGGATGCCTATGGAATGTCACTCAATTCACTGAAAGAATTAGCACCATATGCGGAACAGCAAGGGATTTATATCGGTATAGAGAATGTATGGAATAAATTCCTAATGACACCTCTGGAGATGTACCGATTTATAGATGAAATAGGGAGTCCTTATGTGAAGGTATATTTTGATATTGGGAATGTTGTCAATTTTTCTTATCCCGAATATTGGATTGAAATATTGGGAGAACAGATTATCAAGGTTCACGTTAAGGACTTTAAAAGAAATATCGGTAATGCTAATGGCTTTACCAATCTTCTTGAAGGTGATGTCAATTGGAAAAGGGTATTAGCTGCTCTTAAGAAGGTGAATTATGATGATTATCTAACAGCTGAGTTATCCTATTACAATCTCTATCCTGAAGTTCTTATTAAGCAAACTTCTATAGCTATGGATGCGATATTGAAAGGGTAATAGAATAAGCCCTTGGAGTTTATGCTCCAGGGGCTTACCTCTAAAATAAAATTCAATCAAGAACCAAAAACTGTATAGGGAGGTTAAGATGTTTAACATTGCTATTATTGGTGCTGGTTTCATGGGGAAGACCCATGCAGATGCCTACAAGAAGATAGAAAATGCCAATGTGGCTTTAATGGTCGATATTGATGAGCAGAGAGGTAAGAGTTTTGCAAAAGAATATAATTGTCATTGGACAAAAGATATAGAAACAATTAGTGATTTTAGTATAGATATTGTTGATATATGCGTACCCACTAATTTCCATAAAGACATGATCCAGAAAGCTAGCAAATATGTCAAGAATATAATCTGTGAGAAACCCC
>JAWLDD010000018.1:0-15945 GCA_041686815.1 Candidatus Atribacteria bacterium
CCTTATCATTACACTTTCTACATCGTGCTTTCCAAGGTTTGCAAACTCACCTTCTATAATGATTTCATCATTTAACTCCGCTTCAGTAGGGACATTGATATTAAAAAGGGATAATGCATTCTTGTCTGTCACTATTATTCCAGTAACATGACTGGTTTCATATTCTATGCCCCTATGATTAGCATATTTAACTGAAAAGTTTAGATTGTATATGCCGGGCTTTATGTCACCTGCTGTTATCATGGGAAATACGCCTTGGGCTTCTTCATCTTTGTCTATCCTGCCCAGGTGAATAATGTTGTCATGATTTAAAACCGAAAAAGACCCCAAGCCTTCGATTCCTTCAATGGAAGTTAGGGATAAGGTCACCCAGCGAGCTGATTGGTTTCCCTCATTTTTTATACTTACTTCTAACTCAAATTCTTTACCAGGCTCTACTGGAAAAGGCTTGGTCTCAACTGACTGTATGACAATCAAGGGGCGGTATGCTGATGCTTGAGCGGGTATTGCAAACATGGGTAATAAGGCTATAACCGCTAGCAATATTACAAGTATTTTTTTCACTGCATTGCCTCCTCACATTTTAGTTCTCTACTATCTTTTGAATGCACCCATCTCTCAGATAGACTATCTTGTCAGCAAAAGCAGCTATACTCTCGTCATGGGTAGCAATGATTATGGTCTTACCCCTTTCTTTGTTTAAACTTACAAATAGGTCTATGATCTCTTTTCCCGTTGTACTGTCTAAGTTACCCGTTGGCTCATCTGCTAAAATCAATGGAGCATCGGATACCAAGGCCCTTGCGATGCTCACCCTTTGTTGCTGACCTCCGCTTAACTCATTGGGTTTGTGCATAATACGATCCTTGAGGCCTACTAGTTCTAATAGTTCTTCAGCCTTTTTCTTTCTAGTCTTCTTGTCATATCTACCAAAGAATAGAGGAATTTGAACATTCTCAGAAGCTGTATGACGGGTAAAGAGATTAAAGGATTGGAAAACAAAACCTATATGATTGCGCCTAAATAAGCTTAGCTCATTCTGGTTCAAATTGGTTATGTTCTCTCCAAATATATTGACCATTCCCTTATCAGCTTCCTCGAGGCCACCGATAACGTATAGTAAGGTGGACTTTCCTGACCCCGATGGCCCCAGTAAGCATACGAAATCGCCTTTCTTTATATTGAGACTAACATCTCTAAGAGCATATACTTTGCTATCCCCCATGGGATATATTTTAGTAACATCTTGTATCAGTATTTCATTCAAAGAATCACCCCCGGTTGTTGATTAGCCTAAGGGTCGGCAGGCTGCTCCGGTTCAGGGTTTTCATCCTCTGGCGGATCCACTGTGTCTTCATCCTTGCGCTTTTGACATTGACTGAATACCTCATCCCTATAGGTCTTCAAATCCTGAGCAGCCTTGTTAATGGTCTGGGCATCTGCTTCTTTGTTGTTTATAGCATTATTAACATTGGCTATCTTCTCATTCAGTTTGTTGCGTTCTTCCTCTGTTAAATATTCTTTATAATTTTCCATGCCATTTTTAGTTTCATTTACAATGGTCTGAGCATTCTTAACTGCCTGTGCCCTTTCGGCTGCTTTCTTGTCTTCCTGCTCTTTGGCCTCTTTTCTCTGTTGACAGGCTTTAAATACCTCTGCCCCGTAGGATTCCAAATCCCCAACTGCTTTATTTATGGATTGGACATCCTTGGATTTGACAGCTTGATTTACCTCGCCAATCTTTTTGTTTAGAGCATCCTTCTCGCCGCTTCTTATAAATTCCTGATACTTCTTAGTCTTTGAAGCGATGTCTTCTAGTACAGCCTGGGCTTTCGAAATAGCATTATGCCTCTCCTCCAAGGCAGACTTTAGCTTTGAAACATACTCCTTAAACTCCGAAGTGGCCTTCTTTACTGAGTCAATATCCCCGTCTTCAACAGCATGATCAATTTGGGTAATATGATAGCTTACCTTATCCATTTCGTCCTTCTTTATTATGTCTTGGTAACTTGCTACCATTTCATTGCACTCATCTATGATCTGCTGGCTCTTGGCTACAGCTTCCTTAAAGGCTTTTTCCTTCTCCTCAAGTTCTTTTTTAATGTATTTGATATCGTTTTTGGGATCGATCTGGATATCAACGCCGAAGATTTCCTTTATCAGTTCCTTCTTCTTCATTTCATCGATGCCCCAATAGCTTATCTTATCCATATTGAGGAATCCTCCCGGGATCATATGGCGATGAATATCCTCCATATCAATATTGACTGCAAAGTAGGCTAGCCCTGCTATCTGTTTTATGTCCAAATTGGTATGGACTCTTTCCATTACCGTTGTGTAAAACTGAGGGATCTTCAACAACTGCTTTGTAGATTTTAGCTGATTGAATATGGCTATAACGATTTTTTGCTGTCTGTCTACACGATCGATATCTCCTCTTCCCGACTTTCGGTTTCGTGCGTAGTCTAAAACCTGCTGTCCGTTTAAATGCTGAAATCCCTTTTCTATAACCCTATCACCTATTTGTACCCTCACGTCCACGTCGTAGTCTATACCGCCCATAATATCTACAACATCTTTTACCACGTTCATATCCACGCCAATATAGTAATGGATAGGTATTCCTCCAAGAAAATGACTTACCGTCTCTATGGTCTTTTCAAAGCCTTTTCCTTTAAAACCGCCTCCTCTAACAAAGGCAGCGTTGATCTTCTCTCGCTTTTCCCTGCCTGGGATCTTTACATAGCTATCCCTGGGAATGGATATAATATCCACTCTATTGCTGTCAAAATCTATGGATACAAGCATGATGGTATCGGTACGAAAGGAACCCATGGTCTCGTAGCGCTCTACACTAGCATCCAGACCTAAAAAAAGTAAGTTGACTCTGTCACTAAATTGAAAGGGATCTTGCAACAAGGGATCTACCTCTGCACTTACAGGCTCCTCTGTCTTGTCTTCTTCCCTTTTATCTACAGTTTCTTCTCTCTTAGGCGGGCTGACATCTTCAAATAAACCCTTGGGATTGCTAATCTGATAATAGGTATAGGCTCCGTAGCCTATTGCTGAAAGCACAATGGCTATAACAGCGATAAAAACATATTTCTTCACTGGTCCCACCCTTACCGCAATCAAACAAATTACATGGCTATACTACCAAATATCTTATTGGCATCTTATATATCCATTATATAGCTCTTTCTCCAAAAAAATATTTCATTTCCATAAATATATTGTTACAATAATGACAATCTTTATGAGTGCATTGATGGAGATATGCCAATAAATGGCTTATACCTTAGTTAAGTATACTACTGCAACAGATTGTTTTCAATCAAAAAAAATAAATTCCCATGTTATAGGGAATTTATTTTTGTCCATCGGCTTTTTTCAAAGATCTTATTTTTAATATTGTAATCAAATAGTACGTAAGTAGGTTTTTTAGTCATGTTGCCCGTGTCCCTTTGAGCAGTAACATCATAGTCAAAGATCTCTATGTGAGCCATGCGTGAAATTTGGCTAGGGGTGTATTGTGCAAGGTGGGGCAAATATCTTGAAATATTCTCTGGGTTATTAAAAAACCTACGAATGCCTTGCTTATCTTCCTCTTTTAAATCAGATTCTATACCTTTAGGATACCTGGAGGGTTTTTGCTGTGAAACGTAGTCCAATTTAACCAAATCCTTAAAGTATTCAGTGTTTACTCCATCCAGTCCCAAACCAAACTCTAAGAGTATCTCATAGAGGCGGATTAGGCTGTGAGATATCTTGGTATAGCCCTTTTCCCTCCAATACTTGGCAAACCTTTCATATAGGGCATAATAGTCTCCACCAAAAATATGCCCTAGATACTTGAGGCTGTATTCAAACCGGTGAGTATTGTAGTACTTTTCAACCAGATCCTCTACATCCTTTAACTTCAATATCTCTCCATATGTAATGTCCCGGTTTTGCAGTACTTCATAAGGAGGATAGGATAGAAATCGGTAGTCCCAGCTATGGGCATCATTTCTTATACCCGAACCTTTTAGTAGCTTCAAAAAGCCTAGCTGAAGTCTATCAGGCCATAGCTTATAGACATGGTTAAAGGATCTTTGAAAGGACATATAATCCTCTCCTGGCAAGCCAGCTATTAGGTCTAAGTGCAGGTGAATATTTCTATACTCCCGGAGCCTGTTCACTCGCTCTTTCAGCCTGTCAAAGTCGGTTTTCCTTTTGATAACCTCCAAGGTCTCCTCTCTTGTTGATTGAACACCAATCTCGAATTGAAACAAGCCGTGAGGTGCATCCTCTAATAGATCTAAGGTCTCTTCATCCAACAGATCGCCGCATATCTCAAAGTGGAAGTTGGTGTCTCCTCCCATTTCCATGATCATCCTAAATATATCCCTGGCTCTCTTGGGGTTACAATTAAAGGTCCTATCCACCAGCTTTACCTGGGGGATCTTTGCATCTATAAAGGTTTGTATATCCCTTTTCACCCTGTCCAAGGAGAAGAATCTAACCCCATGACTGACAGATGAAAGGCAGTATTGGCACTCAAAAGGACATCCTCTGGATGTCTCATAATACACTATCCGGTTTTCCAGCCCATCAAAGCCATCATAATAGGGAAAGGGTATGGTATCCAAATCCTTTATAAGGGGCCTATCCTCATTCTCAATAATTTGGTCACCTTCTCTGAAGGTAATTCCCTTGATCTTATCCAAAGGCTTTGCAGAGATCAAACTATCCATGAGAAGGGGAAAGGTTATCTCCCCTTCCCCTCTTACTATTACATCTATATCCGGGTTCTCCTCCATCAATGAGATACTGTCAAAGGAAACCTCCGGTCCGCCTAGTACAATTGTCAAGCGGTCCATTACCTTCTTCAGCGACTCAACCAACATCAAGGTCTCCCTTATATTCCATATATAACAGGAAAGAGCAACTATATCTGGGTTATGCCTGTATATATTGCCTATAACATCTTGCAAATTATCGTTAATGGTAAATTCATCCATAACAACAGTTGCCGGCAGGTCTTTGCAGCTGGATCTTAGGTATCTCAGAGCCAGGTTGCTATGGATAAACTTGGAGTTTAGGGTAGTTAAAAGTATCCTCATAGATTGAATGACCCTCTATCCATCAAAAATGCTCTTACAGGGCTAGCCTCAACTCCAGGAATGTTAAGGGGTGCTGCAATGAGTACATAGGGCCCTTCTTCTACCTCTTTCAAACGCAGACCTTCTAGAATCATTATTTTATTTCCTAGCAGGGTCTTGTGGGTCTCGTGATCCGGTTGGCTGCGCTCGATACCTAAGCTGTCTATGCCTGCCCCTATAACTCCCTTTTCTACCAAATACTCGGCACCGCACTTTTTGAGGTATATGAAATTTGGGTTAAATGCATCGTCCCAAGAGTTTTTGGTCTTGAAAATGACAAATTCTCCGGGAATGATGTCTTCTTTCATCAAATCCTCTTTGGTGATACCATCCTCTACATGGGTCATATCCAGCACCCTACACAAGGATATGGACCTGTCTATAGGGTATACCCTTAGATCTTCTCCGCCTTCTATCATGTGAAGAGGCGCATCGATATGGGTACCAGTATGCATCTCAATGGTAAGCTTGCTCTCATAAACGCTTCCTCTACTAAAGTCCCGGGTCACCTCAATCTTGGGCCGCTTTTCATCCCTATTCTTGTACACCGGCATATCTGGCACAATTGGCATTGATATATCAATAATAGTCACAAACATCCCTCCATATTCGCTGATCCCTTTCTATTAACTCCCTCGCCTTATCTGGACCCCAAGATCCAGCTGGGTAGTTGGGAAAATCAGGATCTTCATCTTCCCAAGCCTTGGCTATACTATCTATGAATCTCCAGGAATGCTCCACCTCATCCCATCTGGTAAATAAGGTGGAGTCCCCTCTTAAAACATCATACAACAATCTTTCATAGGCGTCCACTGATTCTGCATCAATATGGCAGTTTTGACAAAAATCCATAGCCACGGGTATGATCTCGTTTCGAGCCCCAGGCTTCTTTGCATTGAATTGAAGAAAAGCGCCTTCCCTTGGCTGAATCTTTATGACCAGCAGATTGGACTGTAGGCTTTGAAACTCCTTGAAATACAGCACCTCAGGTGGTTTTGAAAATTGTATGGCGATCTCGGTGGTCTTACAGGGCATCCTTTTCCCAGTTCTCAGATAAAAGGGAACGCCTGCCCAGCGGATATTGTTTACCATTACTTTCATTCCCACATAGGTTTCGGTATTAGAATGCTCCGATACCCTCTCCTCTTGACGGTATCCTACCACCTCTTCATCTTCATACTCCCCAGGCCCGTACTGGCCCCTCACCACATTTAGTGCTACTTCCTCCGGTGTCATGGGGGCTAAAGCCTTTAATACCTTTACCTTTTCATCCCGAACGGACTGGGTATCCAAATTAACCGGTGGCTCCATAGCCGTCAGCATCAGCAGCTGCAGCATATGGTTTTGCATCATATCCCGCAAAGCTCCCGAACCCTCATAATATCCCCCTCTGTTTTCCACTCCCACCGTCTCACTGGAGGTTATCTGTATATGATCTATGTGCTTGTTGTTCCATAAAGGTTCGAAAAGGGTATTGGCAAAACGGATGACCATTATGTTTTGCATCATCTCTTTGCCCAGATAATGATCTATCCTATATATATGATCCTCATCAAAAACCCTTGTAATATCCTTGTTAAGCTTTGTAGCAGATTCCAGATCCTTTCCGAAGGGTTTTTCTATTACCACCCTCTGCCAACTATCCTCCTTATTAGGGGCTAGGCCAGCTGCATCTATCCGCTCTACCACAGGTCCAAAATGCTCAGGTGCAACAGCTAGATAAAAGACCCGGTTGCCCAGAGTCCCATATTTTTCATCAAGATTATTTAGAAATTTACCTAGCTCTTTATATCCTTTATCATCATAAAAATCGGTTTTATTATAATAAAAACGCGATACTATCTCTTCTAATTTGCCATCATTGCTGGGCTTGGTTCTGGAATATGTTTTAATGGATTCCACAGCCTCAGCCCGAAATTCAGCAGTGGTCTTATCCCTTCTACCAACGGATACCAGAGCAAAATTGTCGGGCAAAAGACCAGACAAGTATAGGTTGTATACAGCCGGATAAAGCTTTCTATGAGCTAAGTCTCCGGTACCGCCAAATATCACCATTAAAGCATTCATAATAATCGCCTCCTTCTGAAGGGTAGCCAATTAAAAAGTATTTAAAATAGGCCTAATATAGATTTATATACCCATAATAGGCCAATTTCAACCATGCTACATATATCATATGCCGTAAATGGCATTCTTACCAACTAATACAACCTGGATTTATTTAGCTATTTCACGGGATGCCATGACCTTGATGCTATCAAATAGTATAATTATCACCCCTGCCAATATATTCAGATAGTAGGTTATTACCCTCCACATCAGCATGGATACAAAGATCAACTGGCTTGGGAAAAAGAATCTAAAGAAGGCTATAAATCCTGTCTCTGAAGCACCTGTAGCCCCAGGAGTCGGAACAAAGGAAACTGCCAAATACAACAGAGATTGAATAAAAACAAGATTTGCCCACTTTTCCCCTTCTAAGCCAAGAGCTCTATATATGAAAAAAGTTATGCTAAAAAAGAAGGTAAGCTGCAGGGCTGTCATAAGGCCCATAATTAACATAGCCTTTACATTTCCCCGCATCAATTTGATGCCCTCGTGGAAATCCTCTACATGGGCCTTTAACCTATCCTTCACCTTTTCCGGATCCCTTATTAGCCTAATTATCTTAAGCAAATCAATAGTTCTAAACACCAGAGTCCTTACAATTCCTTTGTTGAAGGATAATAGAAGTAAAAGGACAACAGCACCTGCATTGATTATAAAGCCTACAACGGAAAACCAAAAAACTAAAGGGTTGTTATTAAAAATAAACCTACCCTTCCAAGCAAAGGCAACCACACTAAATAGGGATAACACCACTTGATATACCAAAAACTTTACCATCAATATAGAACTAGCAGAACCTCCGGGTACTCCCATTTTCCCCATATAATATATCTGCATTGGTTGGCCTCCGCTGGCAAAAGGGGTAACCGCATTGTAGTACTGTCCTATAATCGCAACCTTGAGGCATGACCAAAGGCCCTTAGGTTGGTATATGACATTGACAGTATAGTTTAGTATAATCCCGTCCATCAGCCAAAACAACAGCATAAAAACAATTGCGTTGGTTAACCAGCCAGACTTTACACTATAGAATATCTTGCCTATATCCTTTAGCTCTGGATCCAAGATCCCTATCAGTGCTATGATTATAATGTTAAGGGCTATATATATTAATGTCCATTTGTTTTCTTTCATAATAACTCCTTTTTAGACATCTGCTTACATATTACCACTAAACCCTTCTATAATCAATATAAGGCCAAAATATTCATAGAGTTACAACTATTGCATAAATATATATTAATAATTGTTTAGCTGTCCCCGGTCAGGGTATAAATAGTCAAGAAATAAAAGGAGGGCAGGTCATTATGAAAAGTATAAGTGTTAATCTTCTTGAAGCCGCCCTTGTAGAACGAGAGGAATACCTCGAAGAACTAAAGACGATCGAGGCAGATCTTCAAGAACAAATTGCCATTCTCCAGAACGAAATCGACGAACTCCTCATTCGAATCTATGAGTCATATAAAGAAGAGAACTAAAAAACTGGGAGACTGCAGTAGCAGTCTCCTATCTTACTGGATACGTTCACAGCGAACTGCTATTCGATTTTTTCCTCCATAGGTGCAGGTAAATAAAGTTAGATCCCAATCTCCCGATACCATTTCATCAACTGCTGTGCCGCCAAGAGTTTCTGTAAAGGATACATGATAGCTATATATATTGCCGTCTATGTCAATAAAATTAACCAAATCTTCAGGCTTTAAAAGCTTAATACCACCAAAATGCCTCTTATAATTGTGGGCAGCAATAACCAATGAATCATCGAAGATAGAGCCGGTGTAACGGCAAGGTGCGATCTTGAGCTTGGCAGTACTCCATTCATTCATGACTGGAAAGGACAGATCCAGACAGGGAATATTCAAGACCCCGATATATTGATTTCCATCCACGGTAATGGTTCGCATTTGACTGTTTTGCAAGAACTCATCCCGTTGTTCATCAGCCTTTTTTGTCTCCTCGGGAAAAGTCTTAACCAAGACTTCCAACAAAGCTTCGGTTTGCGCCGATACCCGTTCCTCATCGTATATATTGTAGGCTATTAAGCTCATGGCACATAACAATAGACCTAAGCCTAACAGCATAAAGACAATACCAATTTTACGCTTCATCCTTCTGCCGCCCTCTAAATACAAGATACCAGCCCACGATAAAGAAAAATAACCCTAATCCTGCAGCCACAGACACAGGCCACCATAATTGCCCGGTTTGAGGCAATTTAGGATCAGTTGGGTCAGGATCCGGTGGTTTTTGTGGAGTATAGGAGTTTTTCACACCTAAAACCAGATCCCATGTAGCATAAGTAACAGTATATCCCTCAGGTATATTGCGCTCTACCACTGTCCAACTGGCATTATCATCTAAATCCTCCCATGTGTAGCTCCAAGCATTTTGTTGTGTTAGGGCAACCGACTCTACAAAGAAACCATCCCGGAATAAATCAACTATCACCTCTTTAGGGCGCTTCTTTTCACAATCCTCATTATCCTCCCATATCTTAACTACATGCCGAGTAACCTTTTTAGGCTCTGGCTCAATAGGCTTTACCGTCAGCTTTGTCACCACCAACACTTGATATTGCCAGGTGCCTGACTCATCCTGCATAGGCAAGGAAGCTAACATGGGGATAGGGGTATAGCCTTTATCATCCAATATCTTCTCCTCACCCACGATCAGATACAGTCCTGTTTCCAGGTCTGAAATAACCAGGTGGCCCTGGGCATCGGTTTTTCCTGTAGTGGTTGGTTGGATCTTATCAGCTACAGCATAGGCGTAAAGGGTACTTGCTGCAGCCAGATAACCGGCATCATCTAAGTCATTGAGTTCTACTGGATAGTCTTTAAAACTACCTGCCAGAGTAAATCCTGAATCGGCAGAAACATCAGCAACCCGGTAAACATGAAACCCTACATCTACCAATGGCTCATTCTTTAGCATATGCTGTATGGTCATCTGCGAGGGTCTATCCTTGTCAATCCCCTCAGCAGCTACTGGGCCTGGCAGAAAAACAGCTAAAAACAAGAGGATTGCAAACATCAATCCTATGACTCCTTTTATCCTTTGACTCATCATCGGATCGCCCTCCTCATTATTTCAATCTTAGAAGTATAGATCTTCCATTGAATGATTTCCTTTTCTTTTGCTACTACCTCTTGCTACAAACACCCAAATAAATAGTACCAGTAACATTGGCGCTGCAATAACAGGTGCTACAAGCATAGGATCGATTCGCACCGCATCGGCAGTCACTGATATACTTTCCCTGGTTTCAATGCGTACACCCCTTACCAAAAGCCTATGGGTATTCACAGCATAAGGCGTACAGGTAATTAGGGTAAAATAATCCTTACCCGGATATATACGCAGTGACGAAATATCCTCAGGTAGTACAATGGATATATCATCTACCTGGTAGGTCAAAACCTCCTTCATAATGATTACTTGGAAGGTATCACCCACTTCTAGGTCATCAAGATCGGTAAAGAGCTTTGCAGTGGGCAGCCCACGATGTGCTGTGATAATGGAGTGGGTGCTCTCACCGCCCACAGGCAAAGAAGTTCCTTCCAAATGCCCTGCACAACGGACTAACACCTCTTCGGATGTCCCATGATAAATAGGTAGACACACACCCAATTTCTTTATCTCTATATATCCCATCATCCCATCCCCCTCTGGATTCATCTGGGATACATAGTCATCATCAACAGGTGCGCCATTACCAGGGATCTGTATGCCCTTTTGAGCAATTCTTTGGTTATAGGCTCGTGCTGATTCTAAAATATGCTGATACCGGGTGTCATCCAGTTTATTGGCTGAGGAATCATAGTTGACAATTGCCCGTGTAGCATGCTTCTCGTTGATATAGTTGCTAACACTTGGGTACAGCAGCACGAGGAGACCAATGAAAAATACTATTATTAATATAATTGTAGATATATGCTTTCTCATTAACCTCTCCCTACTGCTGTGGAGGATGCGGAAGGCAAAAAACACATCCGCATCCGACAGCATATATTATCGTCTCATTATGTTTATATGTGATTAAATACAGCATGACCTTACCAGTCTATTTGTGGGAAGCCATGCGCATTCTAGCTACCAGTACCAAAACAGCTCCAACCATCAACCCTGCACCAACTATTGTAAATATGGTTGTGCCTATTCCACCGGTGACAGGTAGAACAATGCCTT
Organism: Candidatus Atribacteria bacterium; assembly: GCA_041686815.1. Classification (GTDB taxonomy): domain Bacteria; phylum Bacillota; class Clostridia; order Caldicoprobacterales; family UBA3941; genus JAWLDD01. Next base: position 11,442 of record JAWLDD010000018.1, read on the forward strand.
TGCTGTTTGCAACGTTTACAATATAGTGGCCTGCACCAGGAGTTCCTTCTCCATCCTCAATAGTAACATCTTCTACTACAGACTTCACATATGCTTCTGTATAGCCAGCTTCCGGAGTATTTGTAAAAACTAATTTGCCGTCCTCATCAAACCATACTAACAGTCCTGCATCATTCTCAGCTTGTACCGGGCGGAGCGCTTCATTTATATCAGCGGTATATTTTATTTCCTTTGTGGTGATGATTACCGAAGCAGTAGCTGAGTCTTCGTTGATGGTGATTATGATGGGATCCTCGACAAGGTTATAGCCTGTAGGAGCAACCTCCTCTACCAGGTAGTAAGTACCAGCCTTCAAACCTCTCAGGGATGCATAGCCATCCTCCCCCGTGGTGATGGTGGCAACATACTCATCTTCTTGTCCTTCAGGTAAATCATAATATACTGCAAAGGTAGCATGAGGCAGTTTTTTCTCCTTATTATCTTTATCATACTTGTTAATCACAAGCGCATAGGAATAGACTACTTTTCTATCCTTTACTTGCCCATGACCAGGTGGAATTTCATCTCCAGGCCCCAATGTTTCTCCATCAAAGGGAGAATTGCTGTACACCAAAGTTACATCGTTGGGGTTACCTTCATTTGTACCGATGACAACAAGATTTGTGATGGTTACTGTGTATTCTACGGTAACAAATGTATATTGCTTTATCTGGTCATATTTAAAATTGACATAGAATTTGCCGCCATTGCCTACTGCCCCTGTTGTGTCAGTTGTATAGTGGGTATCCTCTGTCAATATAGTACCTTCTCCTCCATCGGTTTCAAAGCCTTTTACAATGATGGAATCAGCCTTCAATCGCAAACCTTGGCTCAAGGAGTCTCCGACGAAGAAGGTGGTGTTGGTTGCACCTGCGGGATATGTGGGAACAGCGATCTTCAATTTGTAGCTAACCTCATCACCTATAGAAGCTGTTGGTTTATCCTCGTCATATACTGTTCCATCTTCAATTGCTTTCTCCACAGTGGGCTTATGAGTTTTCATTTTAACATCATAGCTTGAGTAAATCATGTATTTATCGCCACTAATATGAGGAACTACCTCTGCGGTAACGGTCTGGTAGATCAATGCGCCGGTTGAGCTGCCGTCACCAACTATGATGTACTGACCCATAGCAACATCATTAAACTCTGCATTGCCACTTTCATCTGTGGTAGCAGTTTTAATTGGCGAAGGAATGGTACCCCGACTCTTTATATAGGCAGTGAATTCACCAAGAAGTTGCTTTAGCCCATCTTCACCTAGATTACTGTATTGTTTCATAATCATGTTGCTGCCTAAAGAGTCTAAGAAATTTTGGAAAAGCTCCGTAAACTCAAAGCTCAAATCGTTCTTATCAGGATCAAAGCTTACCTCTATCACCTGATACATGTTCAAGGTGTCATTAGGGTTACCCGATGTAACGTTCACTGTAGCTGTGGAATCTGCTTTTGCTTCATTCTCTGATGCCCCGTCGCTGGGAGAACTTTCGGCTAAAGCAGGCACTACCATGGTCAAAATTATAAACAGAGATAGAAGCAGAGCTGCAATTGGCTTTCTAGGTTTCTTCATCTTGTTCACCTCACTTTCATTATTTGAGATATAGTTATTCACGGCTAATTAAGAAAGCTTAATTTGCCGTTTATATAGAATTAGAAGTGCAGCAGAACAGGTCATAATCACTACTGCTAGTGCATACCATGGTGCAACTCCTCTGCCTCCTGTTTCAGGCAATTGATAGCCATCGGTATTTTTGATTTCAAGGACCAAGGTACCGTCTTCGGTGACTTCTTTGGCGACAGCCATACCTGAATTGCCCAGTACCGTAATCTCCCCAGGTTTCAAAGTAAATCCTATGGGCTCGGTGAGAAGCTTATATCCAGCAGGTGCTGCGATCTCCACCAGGTAGTAGGTTGACACCGCGAGCTTCTCTAGTTTTAGAGTGCCTTCCTGACCGATGACCAAGGGATCCGAATTCCTTTTCAAGCCATACTTGGCGCTGGTGCCGGGTATTAAGACTGCCCCTTCAGTTTCAGCCTCAACGTTTTCATAAAGGTCAAACTTTGCACCGGGCACAGACTTTTCACCGCTTATATCAGTTTTCCTAATCAATAGGTCTACTGAACTTACCTGAACTACCGGGCGAGGATACTCTTGTTCATAAAATCTTCCACCGTGTTTATACATTAAATATGCTGAAAGATTAGAGTAAAAGCCTGGTTTCTGGGAGCTGGTATCGTTGCTTCCATAGTCGGTATCGACATCGCCCACCACGTCATTGTAGCCTGTTGCATCACCTGCACTCTTGTTCTCTAAATACTCCCTATAAGCAGTCTCTGTTGCCTTTACATTGAAGGAAACGGTATACTTGTATCGCATGCTGACCCTATAATCTTTATTAAATATGACCTCTACCGTTCCTGTGGAGTTGTCGGCCACTGATGGGGTATAGGTTACATTTTCAATTATATTAATGGGGACACCGTCTTGGATTGTGGTGTTGTGATCGGTAGCTGAGCCTATTTTTCCTTCCATTGCTGGTCCTGTACTGCTCCATAGTACAGCTTCATCTTCCATCAACTGATCAGTGCGCACCACCTTCAAATCAGGCTGCTGTCCATACCATTCTACATATTGACTTAATTTGTCCGTAATGGATAAGTTCTTGGTAAAGACCAATTCACCAACCAATTTGGCAAAAACCTCGTTTAATACATTATCGCCTTGTACATGGACCATGCTTCCCCCATTTGCGGTCATCTGACTTAAAACCTCTCTGCTTGTGGATTGGGGAGCAAACATAACGCTGCTGAAGATAACGCCCGAATTCTCCATCATGAAATCGTTGAATGATGCTAGTGTGGCTTTCCTTTCGTTTTCTGTAGTCTGTGTCCCATGGCCTAACCGATAGAGGGTACTTGGCTTGTTATGAGCCTTCCAATCCAGATACTGCTGGTAGGTTGCAGCCGTTCCATTTGGACTGTTTCTAGTAGGTTTGATATAATAAGTAGGTACGCCGTCGGTTAAGAATATAACCATTTTATTATGTCCATTGTCTTTAACACTGCTAGAGCGCAGCATATCAGCCGCTTCCCATAACCCTGCCATATAGTTGGTGCCGGTATCAGGACGGTATGTAATGTTGTCTTGGGTATTGCTGTTTCCAGGGGTGACGTTTTCATTGACAGTAACCTTGTAATTTTTGTCTTGTGTCCAATTCTTTACAACACCAGACTCCAGTCTTGTATTGAGGTATGCACTATTGGTTCCAGTACCGCTAAATTTACCATTGCCATAAAAGTCACCGCCAAACCATACGATGGCAAGATTATTCTCTTGGTTTAGCTCTAAAAACCTCTTGATGAAACCATCTTGGCCGTCGACACCGTTGAGCAGGTTTCCAACAGCCTGATCCCTTCGAAGCCCTGAACCTGTATTGTCTGAGGTTGTCAGATAACCCATACTGGCAGAACGATCTACCACCAGCACTAGGTCTATAGGCCGCCCTTTGGCATGGACATCTAAATACAGCCTATAAAGGTCAGCGATGTCTTCTGGCCTTGTTTGGTAAACATCGGTATCGGGGTTGGGTTCTCTGTCATAAAAAGCATCGATCTGTTTATTATTGGTAATGCTAACGCTAAGATCCGGTGGTGTACCAGGCGTCACTTTATGGTTTGTAACGGTGATGTCCACACATGGTGCAACAGCCTGCTCAAATATCTTTATGGTAAACTTTGTAGCCGAGAGTTTGGAGCTTGTTCTGCCTATTTCCCCATTTTTGTCAACGGTAATATACCATGTTCTATCTGATAACCTAATGGATAGCCTGCCACTTGAGTCCACAGAAAAGGCAGTGCGACTGGATCCTGTTCCCGTTGTAAAGTAAGTAGAGCTAGTTCTATAACGCATATATCTGTTTGGATCTGCTACATTTTGTAGGTAATAGCTGCTTCCGTCTTTTACGGCCTTCCACTGCTGCTTCTGGTCATTTTCATCGCTAGTTGGTGCTATCAGACCATTTTCACCAACCTTTGCTAATGCCACAGCACGATTACCTGTAACAAAACGATAAACCTTACCATCTTCAAAGGACGTTATTCCAGTAACATCTTTCCACTGACCTGTTTGCGCCGGTACAGTCTCAACCTCCATGGAAGATGTCCAGCCTGGTATAGGTTCTTCATATACAGAATAGACAATGGGATTTCCCTCTTCATCCTCTTCAGGAAGGCCAGTGAAACTATCCTGCCAATTATTTGACTCAGATAGTGTAATAGCTCTATCTGGATTCAAGAGCTCACCGTTGGCAAAGAGATGAAAGGTTACACTATCTACCCCAACGGGTTCATCTGCCCAGATTTTTTGAACCTTTACCGTCATATCTTGGCACATGGGTTGTACTTCCAACATCAATGAACTCATAACCCTTATAACAAAATGTTGCATTCCGATGCTACTGGAATG
>JAWLDD010000019.1:0-15933 GCA_041686815.1 Candidatus Atribacteria bacterium
GATATGTATGGCATTATGCTCTTTCTCTGAAACTTATCATATGTTTGATGTAACCCCGGTGGAGAACTTGTTTATTCAAGAATTCATGCTCAAAGCACCGGGGGATTTTGTCAAAGTCTATCTGTATGGACTTAAACAATGCTACCACGCAGACCTATCGGAGAATTCCATCGAGAGTTTCTCCAGAGCTTTATGCCTGGAAAAAAAAGTGGTAGAGAACGCCTTTCACTATTGGGAACGTCAAGGTATAATCCAGGTTGACAAAGATGAAGACCAGCGACTTTCCATAAAATACCTAAATATAAAGGACATGCTGTACAACGGCAATCAAGGCTCTCACAATTCCCTCTACCACTACAAGGACTTTAACCAAAATCTCCAAGCAATTTTTGGTAAAAGGCTGCTAACGCCACAAGAATATCTAAAAGTCTATGATTGGATAGAGATCCTTCTTCTACCTGCTGAGGTTGTCCTAATGATGGTGCAGTTCTATATAAGCAAGAAAGGTAGTAGGGTAAGCATTAACTACCTGGATAAAGTAGCTGAGAGCTGGGCCAAAGACGGTATAAACACCCTGCAAAAAGCGGAGGAATACATACAGCAATATGAATCCTGTTATCAGGAGACAGTGGCAGTGCTTAAGTATCTGGGTATACATCGCTCTCCTTCAAGGGCTGAGCTGGATCTTTATAAAAAATGGCAGGACCTTTGGGGTTTCCCCCTCAATGGAATTCTAGAGGCATGCAAGGAAACCACCAAAATTCAGTCCCCTAATATGGCCTACTTGGATAAGATTTTAGAGAATCTATACAAGCTAGGGCTTTCATCCCAGCAGGATATAAAGCAATACCTGTCCTCCAGAGACGATATCAACGATAAGATCAAAGAGGTTCTTTTCCATTTGGGGTATAAGGACACTGCTCCCACTCCAGAGCATCAAGCCCTATACCTAAAATGGATCAACAATTGGGCAATGGATCACGAAGTGGTGATTTTGGCCTGCAAGCAATGCGTGCGCAAAAAGCAGAGAAGCACCTTCAACCAGTTGGATCAGCTGTTAACAAAGTGGAAAGAGCGTGGCTTTACCAAATCTGAGGATATAAAGAATTACCTGAAGCATAAGAAGATACTGCTTGATGAGATACGTGCTGTCCTTGATAGAGCTGGAGATAACCGAGAGGTTACAGCAGCAGACCAAAAGGTATTTACTAAGTGGACAGAAGAATGGAATCTGCCCTATGAACTGATCCTATTGGCTGCCGAGTACTCCACCATGGCGGAAAACAAGCTGCCCTTTATAAACAAGATTCTGAGCAATTGGCATAAGAGCGGTATAACATCGGTGGAAGATGCTATAGCCGACCACCAACGCCATATTCAAAGCCTCCAAGGAACAGGTAAGGCTGTATCTCCAAGAAAGCAGGTAGACTTCAACCAGTTTGAGCAGCATACATACACCGATGAAGACCTAGAACACCTATTTGAGGATATTGAAAATGCGTAAACTAGGATGTAGATATATATGAGCGAGGTTTTGTTAAGGGAAATACTCCAGGAATACGATGCAATTCAAAGAGACGAAGCCCTAGCCCTAAGCCAACGAAGGCAGGAGGTGCTGGAGCGGATTCCTGAGATTGAAAAAATACATAAAGACATAGTCGAACTAATGGCTCAGCGTTCCAGGGAGATTATCCTCCACCCCAGCAGAAGCGAGGATGCTGTGGAGCAATTGCAGCAGCAGATAGCCGAGCTAAAGGCTAGAGAAATTCAGCTGCTTTTACAACATGGGTTTTCAAAGGATTATCTAGATATGCGGTATCGCTGCGCCAATTGCAAGGATACCGGTTATGTTGGATATCCCATTCGTGAGAAATGTAGCTGCCTCATACAGCGATTGCTGGAGAGAACATACCAGCTGTCCAACATCCAGGAGCTTGAACTTGAAAATTTTTCTACCTTTGATCCCATGGTATTCCCTGAAGTTCCACTAGAAAACAGCAAGCTAAACCAAAGGGAATATATGCTACAGCTCAGAGATCGGCTTTTGGACTATGTCTCCCAATTTCCCGATAATGACCGGAAGACCATCCTGTTTACTGGAAAGACCGGTCTTGGCAAGACATTTTTACTAAACTGTATGGCCAAATCCATCCTTGATGCCGGATATACGGTAATAAGGATATCCGCATATAAGCTATTCGACCAGCTTTTCTATAGCTCACTTTCGGACAAACCTGAAAACTTGGCTATGCAAAGACGGCTATTTGAAGTGGATGCTCTGATAATCGATGATCTAGGTACTGAAACCCGCAGAAACAACTATACATCAGAAGACCTCTTTAACATAATAAATGAACGTACCTTGCAGCGCAGTCATACTTTTTTATCCACAAACCTTGGCCTATCAGAGCTGAGACAGCGGTACTCCGACAGGATCACCTCAAGACTCTTTGATACATCCAACACCATGCTTATAAAATTTATGGGAAAAGATATAAGATTAAGATAGATGGTAGATATGTACTAAAGCCCGTCAGAACTCCTGACGGGCTTTTTCATAGTTAGCAAATTTAGTGAATTGTCCAAGCCATACCAGCTCAACTGTACCTGTAGGGCCGTTTCTCTGCTTTGCGATAATAACCTCTGCAATGTTCTTCTTTTCGGTATCGGGGTTGTAGTACTCGTCCCTATACAGAAAGGCCACCACGTCAGCATCCTGTTCTATAGCACCTGATTCTCGAAGGTCGCTGAGCATAGGCCTGTGATCGGTTCTTGCCTCAGGGGCACGACTGAGCTGTGAAAGGGCTACCACCGGCACGTCAAGTTCACGAGCCAGGGCCTTCAAGGATCTGGAGATCTCGGATATCTCCTGTTGCCTGCTTTCGGCTTTACCCCTTCCCGACATGAGTTGGATGTAGTCGATAACGATCATGCCAAGACCCTTCTCTAACTTCAACCTACGAGCCTTTGAACGCATCTCCATCACCGATATTCCCGGCGTATCATCGATGTATATGGGTGCTTGAGACAGAGGCCCTGCAGCTTCTACCAGCTTTATCCATTCATTTTCAGTAAGATCGCCCGTACGGATCTTCTGCAGCTCAACGTTGGACTCAGAGCTTAACATACGCTGTACCAATTGATCCTTGGACATTTCAAGACTGAAAATAGCCACTGGTACATTTGCCCTAAGAGCGGCATATTGAGCTATATTGAGCACGAAGCTGGTCTTTCCCATGGATGGCCTGGCCGCAACCAGTACTAGATCCGACGGTTGCAAACCCGATGTCTTTTGATCAAAGTCATTGAACCCTGTTGGCACCCCTATGATCTTACCTTTGTTTTTAGAAAGCTCCTCGATCTTGGCATAGGTGTCAAGGAGCACTGTCTTGATGGGTTCAAAGTCGCTGACAGTGTTTTTTTGGGTAATCTGGAAGATAGCCTTTTCGGCATAATCTATGATGATATCTATCTCTTCCTTGGCTTCATAGCTCTGTCTGATGACTTCGTTGCAGGCTGAAATAAGCCTTCGCAGAATTGCTTTTTCCTCTACGATGCTTACATAGTAGCGGACATTGGCGGTACTGGGCACCGCCATGGACAGATCGCTGATATAGGGCACACCACCCACAGCTTCCAATGTCCCTCGCTGTCTTAACTGTTCAGTAACCGTCACCAGGTCAACGGGTTCACCCCTATCAAATATGTCAAGCATGCTCTCAAATATCTCTTTGTGAGCATCAGCATAAAAATCATCGCTATTAAGAAAGTCAGTGGCGGCTGCCACCGACTCTTTGTCCAACAGCATGCAGCCCAGCACCGACTGTTCAGCCTCCATATTGTGTGGAGGCATTCTGGTCAGGGTTTCCATCATGCTCATATTTTACGCTTCCTCTACCTTAACTTTTAGTTTTCCACTGATCTCAGGGTACACCTTTACCTCCAGCTCTACCTCGCATAGCTGCTTGATAGGCTCATTGAGCACTATTTTCTTTCTGTCCACAGAGATCTTATGTTGTTTTTTTAGCTCGTCGGCTATTTCCTTATTGGTCACTGAACCAAACAATTTGCCGTTTTCACCGCTCTTGGCCTTTATAACAAGGGTTAACTCTGACAGCTTTTTCGCCAGATCCCTAGCTTGTTGAGCTTCCTGTTCTCTGCGCCTTTCCTCAGCTCTCTCCTGGTTCTTCAGTTCCTTTAAACTGGCCTGAGTAGCCTCTTTGGCCAATCCCCTAGGGAAAAGGTAGTTTCTGGCGTAACCGTCGCTAACGTTTATTACATCTCCCTTTACCCCGGAACCTTTTACGTCTTTAAGCAAAATCACCTTCATTTGCTTTCACCTTCCTCTTTTAAATATTCTTCAACAGCGCTTATAACTCTGCTTTTTGCTTCTTCCATAGTGATATTCTCCAGCTGGGCTCCGGCTATGGTCATATGACCGCCTCCACCCAACTTCTCCAGTATCAATTGTACATTAATATTTCCCAAAGATCTACCGCTAATAATTACCCCGCCCTCTACTTGGGCTAACACAAAGGATGCGTTGATACCGCGGATGGTCAGTAGGTTGTCAGCTGCTTGGGCAGCTATGAGGGACGGATTCTTTACTCCTTTAGGGCACTCAGAGGTGGCAATTCCAGGCACCAGTATACTGGCGTTCTTTACCGTCTCAGCTCTGGCGATATAGGTCTCTATATCATCTTTGAAGAACTGGCGAGCCGATGTGGGGTCTGCCCCTGCCCGCTTTAGATAGGATGCGGCTTCAAAGGTGCGCACCCCGGTCTTAAAGGTAAAACTCTTGGTATCCATGGTAATGCCTGCTAACAAGGCATCAGCCTCTAAAGTGTTTAATCTAAGCTTCTCATCGAAATACTGTACGATCTCTGAAACCAGTTCACTGGTAGATGATGCGTAGGGCTCCAGATATGCCAGGATAGCGTTTTCTATGGACTCTGCACTTCTTCGGTGATGGTCTATCACCACTACCCTCTCAGCCTCACTTAATAGCTCCGGAGCTTCGGTAAAGCTGGGACGATGGGTATCAACCACAATCAACAGGGAATTGGCATCCAATCTAGCCAAAGCCTCTTGAGGGGATACAAATAGGTTTTGATGCTCTTCACTCTTTTGAAGCTCCATCATCAGATAGTATATAGAAGGATTGGACTCCTTTAGCACGATATGTGCTTCTTTCCCGATAAAGCGAGCGCATCGGTAAAGGCCTAAAGCCGAGCCAATAGAGTCTAGATCAGGCAGCTCATGGCTCATAATGTATACTCCATTGGATTGCTCCATCAGCTCCCTAAGCACTCCAGCTATTACCCTGGATTTAACCTTGGTACGCTTTTCTACTGCTTTGGTTTTACCGCCGTAGAAATATAGCTTGGTACCCCTCTTAACCACAACCTGGTCTCCACCTCTACCTAAAGCCATGTCCAATGCGGTTTTTGCATAATCAGCGCTTTGAAATGGGTTGTCACCTCCCACTCCTACTCCAATACTCAGGGTGGGATTTATGTGATTGCCGATATCGATTTCCCGTATATCGTCCAAAATTCCGAATTTATTGGCTTCCAGCTCATCTAGCATCTCTGAATCCATTATCATTAGGAATCTATCTCTCTCATACTTTTGCCAACCTGCATTGAGGTTCATAGCCCACTTGCCCAGCCTGCCTTCTATCTCTGCAATCATCATAGGCCTTTGGGCTTCTTCGGTATTTGCCAGCACTTCGTCAAAATTATCTACATAGACATAGGCAAGCACCAACTGCCTTTTTCGAAACTTCTCTTCAACTGCTGTTTGGTCCGTTATATCTTTCCAATAAAATAGCAAAATTATCCTGGAATCTAGATCTTCGTCACCTATCTTCACAGGTGAACAGGTTATACTATATATCCTATCATTAATCCTAATGTTTTCATAGTTTAATCCACCATGGGCTAATTGGTTTGGATCAAATTGGGGTATATACTGAACCAGGTTTCTTCCCGGTATGCCCTTACCCCCCATAATCTGACCAAAATGCTTATTATACCAGAGGATAGTCCCGTCCAAACTGGAGATCACTATAGGCATGGGTACGGTCAGTATAGCTTTTTCTATGGCAGGATTGATGTTAAAGGAAAAACTCTCCTTATATTGGAAACTCCTAGTATCCCGACGTCTACCCGCTATAATCTTATCATATAATTTACTGAATATTGACCTTTTCATAGGTATCCCACCTTTACATTAGTCTCCTTCTCGGCCGGCATATGCCCTTCTGACACCAAATATCTGCTCAAATATACCTAGAAACGTCAAAGCTACTGACAGAAAGATGAAAGCTGCCACCAAAATCAATGCTCCAACAATGCCTGGTACACGCTTTTGGCTTAGAAAAAAGGTTACTACAGACAAGCCTTGTACAGTGAAAACAAAGGTGAACACCGATGAGATAGTATATAATACAACGTCAAAATTCGGTATCTTTACCCAGCTGCCTAAGATGGCTACCAGCATCAGGCCCAAAAAGCCCCTGCCTGTTCCCCTGGGTAGAGACCATTTTTTAAAGGGAGGTACATAGGGAACAGAAGCTCTAAGCTTCTTTAGTAAAAATCTGGACACTAGGAAATTAGCTCCGCCTACCAGCAGCGAAGTTATTAGAAGCATAGATGGGAACAGAGGTACCATATCCTTCAATTGACCTACCAAGACTTCGGCAAACCTATCAACGGATTGGATATTATCCACGATCCCCAAGGCCTGATACATCTGTATAACTCCCTGGAGGTTGGCAGAATTAGCATCAAAATATGTCTTTATACTGTCCCATAAAAAATCAAAAAAGCCCTTACCTGTCATCCAAGTAAAAGCCTGCAACGTGACCAATATGGACAGCAACGTACCTCCTGCAGACAACACCATTGATTCATTCATATCCAAACTTTTATTGTATATGACTATCAGACTCAAAAAGATAAAAACATTCATGAGAAATATTATTATTCCTAAATGAGGATAGATAAAAAGCCCCAACAGCATAGCTGATACGGTCAGGCTGATAAGCCCCGCTGAGGTTCCATGCCTGACTCCCACCACCACTAAGGGTACAGGAAACAGTAGTACTAAAATATTTAACATAGGTATAAAGAACAGAATTATGGCTAATAGGGCGCTTAGAACGCCTACTATTATACCTTCTATAGTTGCCCTTAAAGGTTCTTTCATTATGCACACTCCAAATTAAAGTAAATTCTGGGAATCTGCACGGAAATCATTGAGATGCTGTTGAAGCTCCGAAAGATCTCCGTAGCTTTGTTCTATGTCGTTTCCCTCTATTATTCCCAACCGAATCTGATCCTCCATGGTCTGATCAATCAATGCGTAATGAATGCCTAGCCTCTTACCCAGCAGGTAGCAAGCAACAATTATGTTGCCAAGACAGGCAGCCAGAGACTCCTGGGAAGCTTTTGCACCTCCAGCCAGCAAGCTAAATAGACGGGCTACCCAGCTTAGCATCTCGCTTTTCAACCATTCAATTAATCTGATATTCTTGGTAATATCAAACTCTCCGGCCTTTCTACGCAACACTGTATCAACTCCATTTCCCGGATCTATAAACTATTCCTTCTATATAATCTATTCGCTATCCGGTGGAAATTTCCTACCTATTGGGTATAAAATCTTGGATAAGAGCCCAGTATTTTGAAAAACCTGCACTCTCTATATAGCAGGTCCAGAGCGTTTTTTATCCGGTCTTCATCCTTGTGCCCTTCTAAGTCCACTAAAAATAGGTATTGTCCCAGGAGGGTACGCATGGGACGGGATTCGATCTTGGTTAGGTTTATATCTCTGTCGGCAAAGATCTTAAGTGCGTCCAGCAGCCCACCAGGCCGATGATCTGCAGTGAAGGCTACTGTGGTCTTGTCCGCTCCTGTAATACCGGCTTCCTCATGAGATAGGACAACAAACCGAGTGCTGTTGCCGTCATGATCCTGGATACCTTCTTTTAATATCTTCAGACCATAGATATGGGCAGCGCGATAATTGGCAATGGCCGCCCAAGGCTTCCCACTCTCCTTTACCGACACCGCTGCCGCTGCGGTACTTTCCGAGGTTTCCCTTTTTACGGAGCTTAGATGCTGGTCTAAAAATTTCCTGCATTGTGCTAGAGCTTGGGGATGGGATAATACCTTGGTCAAATCCTCAATGGCTATTCCTTTTCGTGCCATTAGACAATGATTGATAGGAATAACCACTTCTCCCACTATATTTAATTCCACCTCATGGACCAGCATGTCGATGGTCAGATTTACAGTACCTTCCATGGCATTTTCTATGGGAACAATTCCTTGGTAAACCTGCTTATCTGATACAGTTAGAATCAATTCCTGAATGCTGTTGTATTCAACAAGCTGCCAGGCAGTATTCTGCGCATATACCAGGGCGGCGTCATGGGTAAAGGTTCCCATGGGACCTAAATAACCTAATTTTTTCATGTTTATTCTCCACTAAAACCTTACAGTCTAAATTTCATTGTATATGGAAGCCCTTACTTTGTCAATTTCTTTTGTTTTTGCACATAAACTGTATAGAGTAGGGAAAATGGAGGTGAATAGCCTTGAGATTCTTTAAGAGACTACACCTGGCTAAGATAGGTATATTGGGCACTATGCTGATCGTACTGGGTGTAGCCTTGTTGCTGTTTCTCTTTATCGATCGCAATATCAATCCTGCTATAATAACCTTTTCCCAAGCCAGGATACAATCCATCGCAGTAACAGCACTCAGCGATGCAGTAAGGGAGACACTAGGCACCAACATAAAATACACCGACTTTGTAAACGTCCTTACAGATAAGAATGGCAATGTAGCAATGATCCAAGCCAATACCATGAAGATGAATGACCTCGCGGCTCAGGTTCAAGATATAGCCCAAGAGACCATACGATCCAAGGGCAATGAGGGTATCTACATCCCGCTGGGCACCATTACTGGCAGCCGACTTTTATCGGGCATGGGACCAAATATCCCTGTCAAGATCATATCCTTCCCTGCAGTTTCTACTGATTTTGACTCAGAGTTCGAAAATTCGGGGATAAACCAGACTAGGCACAAGATATATCTTACCCTTCATGCCCGGATACGCATTGCTATACCCCTTAGCACAGCTGATATAGATGTGTCTTCTCGGGTGCCTGTCACTGAAACCATTATAGTAGGTGATGTACCTCAAACCTACGTAAATGTAGAAGATACCGATGACATGCTAAACTTGGTTCCCATTGAGTGATATACATAGGCATACAAAAAAAGCGAAGAGCCCTATAATAGGCATATTCGCTTTTATTTATATCATTATTCGGTTGTATAGGGCAGTAATGCAATAGCTCGTGCCCTCTTGATGGCTACCGTCAGCTTGCGCTGATGTTTTGCACAGTTGCCGGAAATTCTTCTGGGAAGAATTTTACCGCGGTCTGTTATATATTTACGAAGCTTGTATGCATCTTTGTAGTCAATTCTGTCTACTTTATCGATACAGAAGCTGCAAGCTTTTCTTCTGCTTCTTCTTGCGCCGCCTCTGCCTCTTCTTCTCTCTTCAGCCATAGCTCTCTACCTCCTTGTCCTCAAAATGGAAGTTCGTCATCCTCGCCTTCAATGGGGTGGAATCCCGTTTCGTTTCCTCCAAAGCCGCTATCCTGGAATACGTCAGTCTCGGATGCTCTGGTTGTATTCCTGTCTCCCCAATCTAAAAATCGAACTTCATCTGCTACAACATCAGTTGTATATCGACGCTGTCCGTCAGGTGTCTCATAACTTCCGGTTTGAATCCTTCCAGCTACTGCTACCAGTCTGCCTTTGTTTAAATACTTAGCGCTGGTTTCAGCTTGGGCTCTCCATACCACTATAGGTATAAAATCCGCTTCACGCTCTCCCTGTTGGTTGGTGAAGGGTCGGTCAACAGCCAGAGTAAACCTGGTCACCGCAACACCTCCGGGAGTATAGCGAAGCTCCGGGTCCCTAGTTAAACGTCCAATCAATACAACTTTGTTTAACATATTCGACACCATCCTTATTATTCATCGTCACGTACTATGATATAACGGATCACATCATCAGTGATCTTATAAATACGTTCCAATTCACTGGGGAATTCAGGATTTGCTTTGAAGGTCATCAAAACATAGTACCCTTCACGAAAATCTTGAATAGGATATGCTAATCTTCTCTTCCCCCATTCGTCCACATTTTCCAATTCTCCACCCTCTGAAGTGATCAGATTGGAGAACCTTTCAACCATGGCCTTGATGGCTTCCTCTTCCATTGTGGGACGAAGGACATAAATAGATTCATACTTGTTCACGACAGTTCACCTCCTTTTGGACTTCGGCCCTGTGCCAACCACAGAGCAAGGATGTTACAAGCGTAAATTATATCATACTATCCTTTGATGTACAAGATAAAATATCTTAATTATCAAAGAATCTTGATAAGCATGGTCTTGGCTTCGTTAAACTCTATACTTACCTTCTTGTCCTTTTCCAGCCATTTCATTATATCGCTAAACTTTTTGAACCCGATTTGTTTCTCATCGAAATCCGGGTAATCGTTCTGGATCTCGGCTTTTATAATGCTGGGATTAACTCTCTTAAATCCGTTCTGTTTGAACTCGTCCAACTTTTCTTGAAAAATCCCGCTCCAGTTGTTGCGGTTTATCTCCTTTACTTCCGGAGCGCTATCCACCTTGAGCTTAACCTTTAAGGAATTGTTTTCTCCAAACAGTCGAAGAACGCCGTATTTATGTTCCATGTTGCTAAGCAACCTACCAAAGGAACTATACCCGTAATTCTTCTCATTGAAATCAGGCATTAGACGAAGCAGCGTCTTTTTAAGTTCACTGACAAACATGGTCCCATCTGTATCGGTCTGATCCTCAATGATTTTTTGTATCACTGCCAACAGCTCCTTTTGAGTGCTGATAGAATCATCCTCTTTTTGGCTACCTTCGTTTTTACCGGTGGTAGTAACGGTCTCTAGAAAGATAAACTCATTGCAGGCCTTAATAAAGATATTGGAAGCTACCTCAGATCTGGATATGCCCAGCACAAATTTCCCCATTGATTTTAGTTTGCCTACCAAGGGAGTGTAATCGCTGTCCCCGGACACTATACAAAAGCAATCGATGAGAGGATTGGTATAGGCCACCTCTAGGGCATCTATAACCAACTGGATGTCGAGGTTATTCTTTTGATTGACTCCGTATCTTATGGAAGGCAATACGTTGAAGGTGTTGGATAATAGGGTTTCCTTCAACCCGGAAAAGCATTCCTGATATCCGTAGACCTTGCCTATGAGGATATCTCCGCGAATCTTTACCTTTTCTATTACCTTGTTGAGGGTATTTACGTTGCCTCCCGTATTCTCCAAATCTATGAATACGGCATAATTCTTTTTATCCATCACTGTCCACCTTATTTTGACTAATTAGTAATTACCTTAATCTTACTATCTTTCCTTAAAATTTGCAATTATTTATTTTAAATAAGGTATTACCTAAAGCTCATAATAAATTCGAAAATATGTTTCCCTGCAAATACCTTATGCTTATCATCAAGCTGGGAGGACCAAGCCATATCGCCGCCAATGCCTGCCATAGCGCCATCTATGTTTATATAGATCTCATCTCTTGGGATGAGCTCGTGGTCGTGGTCGGCATTCCAATAATCCTCTACGGTGTTGTGGTGTACATCAAAGGAGAATAGTGAGCCTGTAACGGTGATGCTGCAGCCCTCTTTATCCTCCAAAGTAAACCATCTGGTATCGGCATGGCTGCCATTGTGGCTGACGGGTACAAAGGGGAAATGGGTATCTGAAACGGTAGATCTATACTCGCCTACCGGTGCGGACAGCTTTCTGTCACAATAGCTTTCACCCGGCCCTCTACCATACCAATGCAGAAGCTCAAATCCCTCAGGTGCTACAAAGCTAAGGCCTACTCTCGGCACATGAACATAGCTACTGTCTATGTCTATTGCTGCACCAACCTGAACATCCCCATCTCTGTAGACGGTATAGGATACACGGCTATATATGTCGCCTTTATCGCCCACGATCCTATTTGTAAACACAATATAAGCACTACCGTCTTTAGCACTAATTCCATAATCCATATCCAAAGGCTTGCGATCCAATCTGCCTGGCATAAAGTACTGCCATAGATCATTGGATTCTCCCCACCATTTAGATTCCAAGTGAAGGCCAGTTCTTCCTCGGCTAAAGTTTTCCATGCCGCCTTTTTGGATATATTCCTTGCCATTTTTCTCATAGCTTAGAAGGGTATTGTCTCTGCAGTCAAAGGTAACTTTAAAGTCTCCGCCCCTTACTACCAGGATACTGTCCTGATCTTCTATTACAAGATCCTTGCCTTGGGCTGATAGTTTGGGAGCAACAGATGCAGGTCCTTTTATCTCAAACTGGTACAAGGCTATTTCGTGGCCTTTGCTAGCCCAGGGATAGTCAACAGCGGTCTTTACCTTAAAATTAATGTATACTTCGCTGGTCTCATCTTGTACTGAGGATAGGTCGACTTCAAAGATATAGTCCTCATCTATATCATGATCGATAGGTAGGGAGATAATGCCTTCATCAACCTTTTCGCCATAGACTAAAATTTCATAGTCCAAGACTAGCTCATCAAACCCTATCTCCTGTGTCCTATTCTTAAGTACATAGCTTCCCTGTCTATGTTGGTCTGCTTCTATAATGATAGGTGCTTGACCTTGTTTTAGCTCATAGGCACTGGGTTTTGGAGTAAGATCCGACATTACAACCCCGTTAGCGCACATATAATATGGGCATTCCCAATCCGTTACATCCTCGCCCCAATCTCCGCCAAAGCCAAAGAAGATTTCCCCCTTCTCATTAACCGCTGGTAGACATTTGTCCTGCCAATCCCATACAAAGCCACCTTGGAAGATTTCATATTTTTCTGCCAAATAGTCGAACTGTTCATAATGCCCGCTGGCATTGGCTATCTGGTAGGCATATTCTATAAGGACTATTGGCCTCCTGTCGTTGTTATCAGCTATCATATATTCAAGGAGCTCCATAGGTGGATACATGGTACATTTTATATCGCTGGCAATGGGGCCAGGATCGTTGTTTTCATATTGGACCAACCTAGTATTGTCATACTCCCTAATCCAATTAGTCATAGCTGCATGACCGGGCCCATATCCTGACTCATTGCCTAGAGACCAGGAAACTATGGAAGGGTGATTTTTATGAATCAATACCATGCGCCTAGCCCGCTCCAGCATAGCTTCCGACCACTCAGGGTTGTTGGTTAAATTGCCAGCTATGCCATGGGTCTCCAGATTGGTCTCACATACCACCATAAGCCCGTATTCATCGCAGAGATCATACCATACCGGGTCATCGGGATAGTGACTGGTTCTAACGGCATTGAAGTTGAGCCTCTTCATAAGCTTGATCTCTTCAATCATATGCTCTTTGGTAACTGTCCTGCCTGTAAGCCAAAAATGCTCATGTCTATTTACACCCCTAAACACAACCCGTTTGCCGTTTAGCTTAATGACATTGTTTTCAATGGCTATTTTTCTAAACCCTACATTACATGCCTCAAAATCTATTTCCTCTCCCCCGCCATCAATCAGAGTAAATACCACCCTATATAGGTTGGGCCTGTCAAAGCTCCAGGGCAATACATCCTCCACCTTTAACTCGAAGAATGCGGATTCGCTAATTGGTCGCATCCCTTTACGGCGCCATCCTGAGCCCATGCCATATATGGGAGTTGTGGTATCAACGGCCTTGGTAGATTGTATTAGCAGCTTGCCATGAGAATCATAGAGGGAAAGTTTGATGCTGGAATCAGCAAAACCCTCTGTTCTGTTGACAAAGCAACGTGCCTTCAAAATTCCGCCGCCTTTAAAGTCTGGCTCGGCATCCACCTTAAAATCATGGATGTGCAGTCTTGGTTTGGCTATGAGGTTCACAGATCTGAATATACCTGACAGGTGGAAATAGTCTTGATCCTCTAACCAAGTCCCGTCACAAAACCTCAGCACCACCAGGGTAATTAGGTTTTCACCAGTCACCAGGTACTTGGTTATATCAAATTCCGATGGCAGCTTGCTGTCCTGAGAATAGCCTACGGATTGGCCATTAATCCATAGATAGTATGCTGATTCAACGCCTTTGAAGTTGATGAATACTGATTTACCCTCAAAGGATTCGGGTAGGGTAAAGGTCCTACGATAAATTCCACAGGCATTTTCCTTGGGAATAAAAGGCGGATTATATCTTTGGTGTATATTATGAACCTCTTTTTCACTTATATCCAAAAGATATTTTTCTCCCGCTTTATCTTTAAAGGGATAGAGGGTGTTGACATAGACAGGTTTATCATATCCCTGCAGCTCCCAGTTTCCGGGCACCTGAATTTTGCCCCATGTCAACTCATCTGCATTTAGCTGATTAAATCCTTCAGGCAGATGGCTGGGGCTGTCTACTAGCATGAAGTCCCATTCCCCATCAAGGGATAATGTGAACTTAGACTCCTGGTCTAACCTGGCCTGATCTTCGCTCTCATATGCACCCCAAGGGAAATGGGATGGATGTCGGTTGATCTGGGTTATGTATTGATTCTCATAGTCGGGTTTTTTATGAAAATCTTTAAAGAACTCTAACATGTACATCGCTCCTTATATCCTTATTGGTAATAAAGACCTCATTGAAATAAACAATCTCTATCCATTCTATTAGCCAAACCATTATAACATTTATCGCTTAGCTTAACCAAATGAATTCAGTACTGACTGACAACGGTCTTTGAGACTATTAAAAGAATGATCAGACTGGTTGGGTTACTAGTCTATCTTTCGATCTTAAATACTGCTACACCATAAGGCGGTAACTCAGCGTCGCCCAACACTGGATGCCAATCATCTGGGATGTCTAATGTTTGACTTTCATTGGTATGATTCAATGCAAAGATATAGTCGTATTCAGAAGTCCGCCGGCGTGCCAGCTCAACACCTTTTGGCCCATGTCCTAAAGAGGATATACCACTAGCCTGTACCAGCAAATTAATAATTTCTGACATGAGGTCTTCGTCAGGTTCAGTGCCTATATAATATGCTTCTCCATCCCCATAACTGGATACGGTTATAGCAGGGGTACCTGTATAAAAATCCTCTGTATAGGTAGCGACAACCTTTGCTGAGGTAGTCGTAATTATATCGCACCATTTTTCGCATCTATAGGTCTTACCTTTAAGCTCTACTCCCATATCCATTGCACGTAGACAATCATAATCCTGTATTTCTATGCCAAGCAGATCTCCCAACCGACCAGGCAAATGTCGATCTGTCATACAAACATTATCCATATTTTTAACGCCCGTTCTCATGGTAAGTACTAGACGACCACCCTGCCTAACATAGTCTATAAACTTATCTTCCATCTGCCTGCTCATAAGAAATTGAAGAGGAGCTATTACCAGCTTATATTTGGACAGATCAGCTTTATCACTAACAAAATCAACAGGAATTTGAGCATCATACAGGGCTTTATAATACTTTAGTGTATGGTCAATATAGTCTAGATCAGGATGGTGGGGTTGAATCTCAAATGCCCAGTTTTGCTCATAGGAATAGAGTATCGCTACCTCAGATTCAGGTAGTGCGCCCTCAAACTGATCCATCAAAGGAGCTAGCTGCGATACTGTTTTCTTTAATTCCTCATATCTCCTTCCAGGGATACCGCTATGGGGCAGGATTCCATGCCAGTATTCCTCTGTACCAAAGGAACAGGTACGCCAACGGAAGAATACTACTGTATCCGCTCCACGTGCTACTGTCTGGGCCACCCATAAACCCAATTGTCCAGGTCTTGGTGTACGCCCTAGAATTTCCCATCCTGTTG
>JAWLDD010000020.1:0-15659 GCA_041686815.1 Candidatus Atribacteria bacterium
AAAAACTCAAACCCCATACCCAGCAGAGATAGAGGACTATGTTTATGGTATGGAACACTTGGCAATCCACGATTCTGCAGCTGATCAAACCGCTAATGACAGTATAGTCCAAGATAACAGTGTAATCCAAGATGGCAGTACAGAACAGCCCATGGTCCAGGACTTCGTAGCTGAGGATAGCGAGGAAATGGATGAGAGTAAGCAATCTGCTGCTCAAGATAGAGTCCATGATGAAAATATGGAAGAAGATGATGTTAAAGAAGATGTTGAAGAAGATGCTGCTGAAGAGTCTAGTGAAGATACTATAGATATGGGTACTACATTGGATTCATCCAACATCATCAATGACTGGCGCTTATTGCTGGTAAATGCTGATAACCCAGTACCTAAGGATTATACGCCCCAACTTGTTAAAATTGAAGGTGATGTCAAGTTTGATGCCAGAGCAGCTGAGGATTTTAAGAATCTATTAAGGGACTGCAGGAGAGAAACTGGCGCAATCGTATGGGCTCGAAATGCATACAGGGATAGAGGGACTCAAGAGATGCTATTTAATGCAATGGTCAGAAACTACATGGGAAATGGAAAATCAAAGGAAGAAGCTGAAAAGTTGACCAGCAGATCCATAGCTGTACCTGGGGAAAGTGAACATGAGATAGGTTTAGCTGTTGACTTTAACATGCTAAAGGTTGAGTTTGAGAATACCAAAGTTTTTAAATGGTTGGATGAACATGCTCACAAGTATGGATTTGTCTTAAGATATCCCAAGGGCAAGGAGTCTATAACTAAAATAAAATATGAACCATGGCATTTTCGATCTGTTGGTAAGAGGCATGCCAAGATAATGAAAGCTGAAAACTTCTGTTTAGAGGAATATATTGATTATCTAAGAAATATGGCAGATGACAACAGGGATTTGGAAGATACATTGGGAACTGTACATATAGCTGTTAGATAAAAACAAGCAAATTGCTATTGAATTGTATAACTAGCTTTGTTATAATATTAACAAACGTTTGGTCGACGTTCAATTTTATAAGGTTTCTAACCTTGAGGGGTAAATGACCCTGAGAGAGAGGAAGCTGTGGTATTTTTTTGTGCCCTTTCCTTTTTCTAGGAAAGGTTTTTTGTATTTTGGGGAGAAAACGAAGGGGAAGTGAAAACATGGCATTACATGTAACACCTAGATCCGAGAGACTTCACATAGCTATATTTGGAAGACGAAATGTAGGCAAATCCAGCCTTATAAATGCTATCACTGGTCAGAACATTGCCACTGTGTCCTCCGTAAAGGGAACTACTACCGATCCGGTCTATAAAGCTATGGAGATATTGCCCATTGGTCCGGTAGTTCTTATCGATACTGCTGGCTTGGATGATCATGGTGAGCTTGGCAAGCTGCGAATAAAGAAAACTTTGGATGTTTTAAACAAGACCGATGTAGCGATAGTGATGATAGATGCAGCAGAAGGTGTCACAGGCTTTGAAGAGGACATAGTGAATGCTATACAGGATAAAAAAATTCCTATAGTAGGTGCAGTTAACAAGATAGATAAGACTAGAGTATCAAATGAGGAGCTCATGGAATATAAGCACCAGTTAAAGATCCCGTGTATTCCCGTATCCACACTCATTGGAGCAGGAATAGAAGAACTAAAAGCAGCACTGATTGCTGCAGTCAAGGTGGAAAAAAAGCGAAAGAAGATTGTTTCGGATTTGCTAAGCCCTGGAGATATGGTGGTATTGGTAGTACCCATCGATGAATCAGCACCTAAGGGGAGGCTGATCCTACCCCAACAGCAGGTCATCAGAGAGCTTTTGGATGACTGCATAGTAGCAGTGGTTACCAGGGAATACAGCCTATCAAAGACCTTAAAAGCTTTAACTCAGAAACCTCAACTGATTATTACTGACTCACAAGTATTTAAGCAGGTAGCCCAGGAGGTTCCTGAGGACATTCCCCTTACATCCTTTTCCATACTCTTTGCCAGATACAAAGGGGATATAGATGAGCTGGTGAAAGGTGCCTATGCCATTGATAAGCTCAAAGATGGGGATAGGGTACTGATAGCCGAAGCATGTACACATCACAAACAGGATGAGGATATCGGAAGAGTAAAGATTCCTCGGTGGATAAGAGAAACAACTGGAAAAGATATAAATTTTGAATTTGTTAGTGGAGGAGACTTCCCTGAGGATATATGCCAATATGCTTTGATCGTTCACTGTGGTGCCTGTATGTTAAACCCACGAGCTATGGAGCACCGCATTCAGAGGGCAGTATCATCTAAGGTACCTATGGTCAATTATGGTGTGTTGATCGCATATCTGCAGGGCATTCTCAAGAGGGCTCTAAAGCCTTTATTGGGAGCATAAAAGGTGTTAAGGGATATTCCCTGTCCCATGGACATTAGGAGGAGAAGAAATATGAGTAGGAAGATAGAAAAAGCCGATTTTATCGATGAACAGTTAATATATGATATTTTAGAATCTAGTAAGGGCAAGAGCCAAGAGGAGATTGAAAGGATAATAGACAAGGCACGGCAGGCAAAGGGCATCAGCATAGAGGAGGCAGCTGCTTTGCTTAACAACACCAATCCCCTGATAGAGCAAAAGCTTTTTGCTGCTGCTCGGGAGATAAAGGAAATCATATATGGGAAACGGATTGTTATGTTTGCTCCCCTATATGTATCCAACTATTGCGTTAACAGGTGTACCTATTGTGGCTATAAATGCACTAGCAGTATAGAAAGACGGAAATTAACCGATGATGAAATAATCCAGGAAGTGGAAAGGATTATAGACTTAGGGCATAAGCGAATTGCATTGGAAGCTGGGGAAGATGACAGAAACTGCCCAATAGATTATATCCTACACGCCATGGATGTAATCTACAATACTAAATCAAAAAACGGCAGCATTAGGCGGATAAACGTAAACATTGCTGCTACTACGGTAGAAAACTACAGAAAGCTAAAAGTAGCAGGCATCGGTACCTATATTCTCTTTCAAGAAACCTATCATAGAGAGACCTATGAAAGACTTCATCCTGCAGGTCCTAAAAGCAGTTATGATTATCATCTTACTGCAATGGATAGAGCTATGGAAGGTGGCATAGACGATGTAGGAATAGGAGCGCTCTTTGGTCTGTATGACTTCAAGTTCGAGGTTTTGGGGCTACTCTTACATGGAAAACATTTGGAGGATAAGTTTGGAGTAGGTCCCCATACTATATCAGTGCCACGATTAAGGCCTGCCCATGATGTAACCATAGACAATTACTCCCATTTGGTATCCGATGAAGACTTTAAGAGAATAGTAGCCATCTTGAGGCTAGCTGTTCCCTACACTGGTATAATCCTATCCACCCGTGAAGAGCCAAGCTTTAGAGAAGAGGTCATAAAACTAGGAGTATCCCAGATAAGTGCAGGCTCTTCTACAGGGGTTGGAGGCTATAAAGCTAAGGAGGAGAGTAAGGATACCTCCCAGTTTGCTGTAGCTGACAACAGAAGCCCTATTGAAGTAATAAAGTCCCTATGCCAGCAAGGATATTTGCCCAGCTTTTGTACTGCGTGCTATAGGGCAGGAAGGACTGGAGACAGGTTTATGGAATTCGCTAAGTCTGGTAGAATTCACGATCTCTGCTATCCCAATGCCATGATGACATTTAAGGAATATATAGAGGATTATGGAGATGAAGAGCTAAAGGAGATGGGGAATAGGGCAATACAGGATAACCTTTGCAATATCCCAGATGAAAAGATGCGAGCTGAAACCCAGAACAGGCTGCAAAGAATCGAGGATGGGGAGAGGGATCTGTTCCTATAATCATTAACTATTCAATAATGGCTATTGAACATTCACTTTTCAATAGCTCATTATACTCATACAGCGATAAATGTTGTATTGGTACAACTAATAAAACTATCAGAACAGGTATTATAGAGGAATAAATATGGCCATAGAAGATATAGGAGATAAAAATATGACCAATATGATGTCAGTACCAGATATTCTTGAAAAATTATATATAGAAAACAATCTGCCTAAAGATCAAATGATCTGGCTTCTTGAAAACCTTGATGATGATGCTAGGGAGTTGCTTTTTGACTACGCCCGAAAGACGCGATCCAGATACTATGGGGATAGGGTTTTTATGAGGGGACTTATAGAGTTTTCCAATATCTGCAGTAGAAACTGTGTCTATTGTGGCATAAGAGCTTCCAATAAAGGCGTTGACAGATACAGGCTAACCAAAGATGAAATACTGGACTGCTGTAGGGAAGGTTACGAACTAGGTTACAGAACCTTTGTGCTGCAGAGCGGTGAAGATGGATGGTATACCGCCCAAAAGGTAGCAGATATTGTATCATCCATCAAAGAATTGTTTCCCGATGTAGCTGTCACCTTGTCTTTGGGCGAGAGAAGCTATGAGGATTACAAAATGTGGATTAAGGCAGGGGCTGATCGGTATCTCCTGCGCCATGAGACGGCTTCCGAAC
This sequence comes from Candidatus Atribacteria bacterium, assembly GCA_041686815.1. Classification (GTDB taxonomy): domain Bacteria; phylum Bacillota; class Clostridia; order Caldicoprobacterales; family UBA3941; genus JAWLDD01. The sequence goes on from JAWLDD010000020.1 coordinate 4,503, forward strand.
AGCTATATAAGAGACTTCATCCCGATGGGGATTTTCATAATCGTAGACGGTGTCTGTATAGCTTAAAGGAGCTAGGATTCCAGGTAGGTGCTGGATTTATGGTGGGCTTACCGGGTCAAAGGATTCGTGATTTGGTGGAGGATGTGTACTTTGTCAAAGAGTTGAATGCTGATATGGTAGGGATCGGTCCTTTTATTCCTGCTTCAGGCACTCCACTGGGCAGGGAGAAGGCCGGTAAGGTGGAAGATGTTCTGGTTATGCTGGCCTTGACTAGGCTAATGATACCGAAGATATTAATGCCTGCTACCACAGCCATGGGAACATTGGATCCAAAAGGTAGGGAGAAAGCTTTAAAAGCTGGAGCCAATGTGGTCATGCCCAACCTCTCCCCCATAGGCATCAAAAGCAAGTATCAGCTCTATGACAACAAAATTTGTACTGGTGATGAATCAGCCCACTGTAGGGCTTGTATAGAAAAGCGAATCAACTCTATAGGAATGCAGGTTGATATGGGGCGAGGAGATAGCTTGGTTGACTAAGCTATCCCCTTTTTTTTATGATCAATAGATATAATGGTCATATACACAGATTGGCTCAGTTTATAGGAAAATAGTGCTACAAACTTTAGATTTAAGATGATAAAATATTATTTGTAGGGAAGGCTAGGGCATTATGTGTGCCGACCTTTTAAATAATCAATATGGGGAGGATAAAGATATGAAGGTAGGATTGAGTACATATAGTTTATTGCCGGCAATTAACTCGGGACAAATGAGCGTATTGGACGTCATCCAGTGGATAGCTGACAATGGTGGACAACACGTAGAGATTGTTCCCTTTGGCTATGATCTGGTGGATAATGATAAGCTTATTGAAGATATCAGGAAAAAAGCTGATGAGGTAGGTATAGAGATATCCAATTATGCCATTTTAGCTAATTTGATTCAAGAGGATGAAGAAGCCTACGAGAATGAGATAAAGAGGCTGATGAATGAAGTGGATATCGCTAATAAATTGGGCGTAAAGATGATGAGGCATGATGTATCGGCTTTCAGGCGTCCAGCTAACCAGAACACCATAGTCCACTATATTAAGGATATGCCCAAGATGGTTGCGGCTTGCCAGAGGATTGCCGATTATGCTGCACAATACGGAATTACAACAACGGTAGAAAACCATGGCTTCTACGTCAATGGAAGCGATCGGGTAATTCAGTTGATACATCAAGTTGATCGTCCAAACTATAAGATGACCTTGGATGTAGGCAACTTCCTATGCGTTGATGAAGATCCGGTTATTGGAGTAAAGAAATCCTTACCTTATACTGCCATGATTCACTTAAAGGATTTTTACTATCGTCCACCTCACCGCAATCCAGGGGGCATAACTGAGTTTGACTGTGCCGGGCAATGGTTCACTACAGTTAATGGTTATTACCTGAGAGGATCCATCATTGGTCAAGGAGATATTGATATGTGGGAGATATTAAGGTTTATCAAGGCTTCCGGATATGAAGGATATATCTCTGTAGAATTTGAAGGAATGGAAAATTGCATGGCAGGTTCCAAGTTGGGCATGAGCAATGCAAAGCGTATATGGGACGAAGTCTAAGCATATCCTAATACCTAGCAGAATAAAAGATTTCAGCTAGGTATTTTTTTACTCTTTTTTTCCTAAAATTACTTGACAGTTCATATGATTCATAGTAAACTATACTAAACATATATGCATAGTATGTAATGTGGAGTGATGATAATGAGAATCTCAACTAGAGGGAGATACGGACTGAGGGCCATGATAGATTTGGCAATCCATTCATCGGACTCTCCCGTTCCTTTAAATAGCATAGCCCAGCGGCAAGACCTTTCTGCGGGATATTTGGAACAGGTTTTTTCAGTTTTGCGTAAAGCAGGTTTGGTTAATAGTATTAAAGGGGCTCAGGGAGGGTATGTTTTAGCTCATGAGCCATACGAAATCACTGTAGGAGATGTTCTTAGGGCTTTGGAAGGGGATTTGGATGTAGTAGAGTATACCGATGAGGAGATAGCCAAGGAAAACAGCATAGAATACTGTATGAGAACAATGGTTTGGGAGAAGATGAATGAAAGTCTCAACCAAGTGGCAGACTCCATAAACCTAAACGACCTTGTAGTTGAGTATAGGAAACTCAATAATAGTTGGGTCAACATGTATTATATATGATCTTTTATGGTTATAGATGCAAGTATTTGGAAACATTGTGCAAAATAAAATAATAATATAGGCGGAAAAGAGCCAATAAAATATATAGATTTAGGAGTGTGAATTATGGCAAAAATAGCAAAGCGATTAACGGACTTGATAGGCAATACACCTTTACTAGAGGTAGGAAATTATAGTAAAGGCGAGGGACTTGAAACCCCCATTATAGTAAAATTGGAGTATTTTAATCCTGCAGGTAGTGTAAAGGATAGAATCGGTTATGCCATGATAAAGGATGCAGAAGCTAAGGGATTAATAAATAAGGATACAGTAATCATTGAACCTACAAGTGGCAACACAGGTATTGCTCTATCCTTTGCAGCAGCATCACTAGGCTATAAGCTGATAATCGTTATGCCTGATACCATGACAAGGGAGCGTAGAAGTCTCATTAGAGCTCTTGGTGCAGAACTGGTACTAACTCCCGGCTCTGAAGGTATGAAAGGAGCTATAAAGAAGGCAGAAGAGTTGGCAAAGGAAAATCCAAACTCCTTTATACCCCAACAATTTCAGAATGCCGCTAATCCACAGATACACAGGGAGACAACTGCCGAGGAAATATGGCGGGATACCGACGGCAATGTAGATGTCTTTGTAGGTGGTGTAGGTACCGGTGGTACTATTACAGGAGTGGGGGAAGTATTAAAAGAGAGGAATCCCAACATTAAAATCATAGCTGTAGAGCCGACAGACTCACCAGTTCTATCAGGTGGTGCACCTGGTCCCCATGCAATTCAAGGTATAGGTGCAGGTTTTGTTCCCGATGTGTTAAACATGGAAGTTGTGGATGAGATAGTACAGGTGAAAAACCAAGACGCTATATCAACAGCCAGAAAACTGGCCAGTACTGAAGGACTATTAGTGGGTATATCTTCAGGAGCAGCTGCCTATGCCGCTACTCAAGTTGCAAAACGACCTGAATACAAGGGGAAGAAGATAGTGGTGGTGCTACCCGACACAGGTGAACGCTATCTGTCAAATCCATTGCTATTCCCAAATCAGGATTAATTTAAAGGATATACATCCATCAGTTTAAGATTTATACCACTAAAGCCGATAGCATTAGATGCTTCGGCTTTTTTTAAATTCCTCAAAATCCTTAAGTATATGGGGATTTTTTTCTAAGAAATCATTGAAAGCCTCTATGCTTTCCAGAGCCTCCATGCTGATATTGTGTTCTATCATTTCGGTATCCTTTAAAAGGGTTTCGCCTATACCCATCTTGCTAAGAAAACTCTCTATCAGCATATGACGCTCTAGCAAGAATTCTCCAATCCTTTCCCCTTCCTCAGTAAGCCTTATGATACCATATTTTTCATAGTCCACCAGCCCTAATTCAGCCAGTCTCTGTACGGTCCGAGTTGCCGAGGGGGCCTGAACATTAAGGGATTCGGATAGCTGATAGATGCGTACATAACCTTTCTCTTTGCAATTTCTATAAATCATCTCCAGATAATCTTCCATACTGGGGGTAAGATGAGCTTTTTCTTGCTGTAGCAACTGATATCCTCGATAGGTATGAAACTCCTTGTGGATCTTGGCCATTTCCGTTCACCCCCTTGAACACATTACTTTCATCCTTCATATATTAGCCTTAGGAAACTCTTTTGGCTATATCTAAGTCTATGTGATTTACAGCCATAAATATAACCGTCTAAGGAGGATTAAAGATGGATGAAAGATATATGCCCCTGAGTCTGTTGCCGGTTGGCGGTATTGGGAGAGTCAAAAAGCTGACTGTTGGGGGAAACATTAGACGAAGAATGCTGGACTTAGGTCTAATCAATGGTACAAAGATCAAGGCCATAAACAGAGGCCCCTCAGGTGATCCTGTTGCCTATTATTTTCGCGGTGTAGTCATAGCATTTCGAAGTGAAGAAGCTGCAGGAATATTGGTGGAAAGATTATAGGAATATTGCATATAAGGGAGGAAGTAATATGGGTTTGACATCCCAATCTACAGGGTTAGGGGCTTTAAATGAGATTTTTGAGGTAAAGACTGAAAGCCCAGGAGATATAGTGGTGGCTTTGGCAGGTAATCCAAATACCGGTAAGAGCACGGTTTTTAACAGTTTGACTGGATTGAAACAGCATACTGGAAACTGGCCGGGCAAGACAGTCAGCAATGCTCAAGGTCGATACAGGTATAAGGGTGAAAACTATATATTGGTGGATTTACCGGGTACCTATTCCCTATTGTCAAATTCGGTAGAGGAGGAAGTCGCCAGGGATTTTATTTGCTTTGGCAATCCAAAGGTAACGGTGGTGGTTACTGATGCAACCAGCCTTCAGAGGAATCTAATTTTGGTTCTGCAGATTCTGGAGATTACAAAGGATGTAGTGGTATGTGTAAACCTAATGGATGAAGCTAATAGAAAAAAGATTAAGGTAGATATCAAAAAGTTGGAGGAGATATTGGATGTCCCCGTAATAGCTACCAGCGCAAGAAGTGGGTATGGACTGGAGGAGCTAAAGGATGCAGTGGCTCGGGTAGCTAGTAACGAAAATGTCACTGCATACATGGACATTGAGTACCAAAAGTCCGTTGAGGATGCTATAGATATTATTAAGCCCCATTTAGATAGTCTAAATATAGATAATCTAAACACAAGATGGGCCTCCCTTCGCCTCATAGAGGAGGACAAAACCCTATTAGAGGCTATAAGGAGGTATGTACCTCTAGAACAGAAGAGGGTAATGGATGAGAAAATAGAAGAGGCAAAGGCCTTGCTATATTTACAGGGACTAGATGAGGATGGTATAAGGGATAGCATGGTGTCAGCTATAGTTAAGAAAGCTGAAGCTATTGGCGATATGGTGGTACATTTTGATAACAAAGAATACAACAGGATGGATCAGAGGATAGACAATATCCTTACTTCAAAACACTGGGGAATCCCTATTATGATAGCGTTATTAGGGGTCATATTCTGGATCACAGTGGAAGGAGCCAATTATCCCTCACAGCTGTTGGCTACAGGACTATTTTGGATTGAAGATCAGTTTACCAAGCTTTTTATTTGGATGGGAGCTCCACAATGGCTTCATGGTATGGTAATCCTTGGTATGTATCGGACCCTCGCCTGGGTGGTGTCGGTAATGCTTCCGCCAATGGCTATATTCTTTCCTATGTTTACACTGCTGGAGGACTTGGGATACTTACCCAGAGTTGCCTTTAATCTGGATAACTTCTTTAAAAAGGCTTGTGCTCATGGAAAACAGTCTCTCACCATGTGTATGGGCTTTGGCTGCAACGCTGCAGGAGTGGTAGCGTGCAGGATAATAGATTCGCCAAGAGAGAGGCTTATTGCTACCCTAACCAACAACTTTGTTCCCTGTAACGGTAGATTTCCCATTTTGATTTCACTAGCTACCATCTTCATTGCAGGTTCAGTAGGAGCTTTTAAATCCCTGGTGTCTACAATTACAGTTCTGGGAGCTGTGGTGTTAGGAGTAGTGATTACCTTGGCGGTATCCAAGGTATTATCCAAGACCATTTTAAAAGGCATGCCCTCAACCTTTACCCTTGAGTTGCCCCCCTATAGAAAACCGCAGATAGGCAAGATATTGGTTAGATCTTTGCTGGATCGCACCCTATTTATATTGGCAAGAGCTGTTATGGTAGCTGCTCCGGCGGGTTTGATAATATGGCTCATGGCAAATCTAAGTATAGGAGATCTAAGCTTATTAGATCGCTGTGCTCTATTCCTAGATCCTTTCGGTAGATTGCTGGGTATGGACGGATATATTATATTGGCTTTCATTCTGGGGCTGCCCGCAAACGAGATCGTCATACCCATTATAATAATGAGCTATACAGCATCGGGAGTCATGGTAGAATTGGATAGTCTGGATGCCCTCCGAAATCTGTTGGTGGCAAATGGCTGGACTTGGCTGACTGCCATATGTACTATGCTATTTTCCCTTAACCATTTTCCCTGTGGAACTACCCTTCTTACAATTCGAAAGGAAACTCAAAGTCTCAAATGGACCTTATTATCCTTTGCCCTACCCACTATGACAGGGATTGCTATTTGCTTCGTTGTTGCCCAGACAGTGAGAATGTTGGGGCTTGTATGAGCATAATGAGCTATTGATAAGTGAACAACCAATGGCCATTATTATAAGGTGAGCTCGTACATCTGGTTAAGTAATTCTAGGTTTTACATCTAAAGAAGTGGGTTATATATAATTAGTCCTGTGATAAAATTAACACATTGGACTGGCACAGCGAGTAAAGTCAGCTTATGTTAAGGGGGAAGGTTTGATGGTTGGAGAATTATTCGAAATTGTACTGCATAGCGCAGAGGAATCCTTTGTTCAGGTTACTGCTTTTGTTGGGGCAGTTCTTCTATTGTTTGGATATATAGATTACAAAAAGCAGGGAGCTTTTGTAGACACTATTGAGAAATCAAAAAAATACCAACCGCTCATCGGTGCATTTCTAGGTATAACTCCTGGCTGCGGTGGCGCTATATTTGTTATGCCGCTGTATGTAAAAGGAACCGTTAGTTTTGGTACTGTTATCGCTACCCTAGTAGCTACAGCTGGAGATGCTGCATTTATTATTCTAACTAGAGCGCCTTTGAACTTCTTGTTGGTTACAGCTATTTGCTTTGTTGTAGGAGCTATAACAGGGTATATTATCGACTACTATAAAATAGGGGATTGGGTGCGACAAAGATCGTCCAAGCTTGCAACTAAAGATCTTGAAAGTGAACATAAACAGGCTGAAGCACAGCTGGATGAACTGTATTGTGATAATCCCGGCGCTTGTTCATTAAGATCCAGCAACTTAAAGCACGTTGGTCATGAAGAAGGAGACGAAATTGATTTAGCTCTTCATCATAGCAAACCATTGGATGTGAACAGCTGGGGATACAGAATTACCCATGGTGCTTACGTTGTGTTTTGGATTATACTAGCTGTCGGATTTGTGTTAGGTGTTTTGGATCTTTCCATGGTAGACATAAATGCACTGCCAGGGTTAACCAATTTAGGCACAATAATGGGAGTCACAGGCACCATAGCTGCTGTGCTTTACATGTTGTTTGGAAAGAAGTTTGTTAAGGCTCAATCCCACGAAGATGTTGAGCACAAGCTATTTTCTCTGAGGGAGACCTTCATACACAATGCTGAGGAAACGGCTTTCGTAGGAACATGGGTATTTGTGGCCTACTTGGTCTATGAGTTATCGGTATATTTTATTGGAGGAGAGCAGGTAATAGAAACCTTTCTTATGTCCACAGGCTTGATGTCGGTGCTCATAGGAGTATTAGTTGGATTGATACCGGGATGCGGGCCTCAGATAATCTTTGTATCCTTGTATCTTAAGGGAATGTTTCCCTTCGCTGCACTCTTGGCCAACTCTATCTCCCAGGATGGCGATGCTCTATTTCCTCTTATAGCCTTGGATGCCAAGTCCGCATTTTGGGCTACTATTTTTACAACTCTACCTGCATTGGTTGTAGGCGTAATAGTGTATTATTTACAGCTTGCCTTCTAGGCAAGCACTGCTTTTCTTGCGTATTCTTCAAAGAGTTCCAGATAGATTCTATAGTTACTTAGGGAGACTTCTGGAGGGGTTTGATGGTCTACTGAGGGGATATATCCTCCAGATTTCATAACAGGCAATATCCTTTCAAATTCTGCCTTCATCTCCTCTCCTCCTTTGGACATAACCATCTTATCATAGCCGCCCATCATAAGGAAATGAGGATACTTTTCGCGGATTTCTACGATATCCACACCAGCTTGTCTCTCCAAAGGATAAACTCCTTGGATACCAGCTTCTATAAGCCAGGGAATCATATCGGTTACATTGCCATCGGTATCAACTAAATTCTTAATGCCATGCTGGGCTATGTGGGGTATCACCCTTTGGTAATATGGGGCAAGAAATTCTTTGAAAAGATTATAAGATAGCATAGGTCCATGGTTGTAGGACATATCCTCTGCAAATCCAACCATGTCGGGAATTAATATAGTACAGAGCTCTTGGATTACACGTATATTGAACTCAGCCAGCTCACTATTCATTCTGTGCATCAAGTCAGGATAATCATAGAAGGCATAAAAATGCTCTTCAATGCCAAATAGAGTTCGGGGAAACCAAAAGAAACCGTCTAACCACAGTCTAATAATTATTTCTCCTCTATCGTGCTTTTCCTTAAGGCTAATGGCATGATTCTTTACATTTTCAATAATCTCATCGGTGAAGAGATAAGGCCTTATTCTTTCATATGATTCTTCATCTTGGATAATTGGAGCACCATGACTGGCAGGAGGAGGACATTGACGGGATACTGGGCCTGCATGAATTAGTATCATGGAGTCCAAATTGAAGTAGTCATAGGAATCCTCCATGGTTATATCTCTGGGAACTCCTTCTTGTATCCATCTTTCCATAGTTTTATCCCACCAAGGCGCCCATTCAATCATAGGCAGCCTGTCATCGGGTTTCTCAAAATTCAATACCTTCAAAAATCGTTCTCTTGGAGTCATAATAAACTTCCTTCCATTATTCAGGATTCAATAGCCCATTAGGCGATTATATAACAATATTACATAGAAAATGTGAAATAATCTAGTACCCACAGTTTAAAGGTAAAGAGAAGATAAGAAAAGTAAAAACATTATCGAAGATACTGCCATTTTTAAAATGTAAAGCGTTTCTATAGATAAAAGGTCTCACCTTTGTTAGAATATAGTTACCACACAGGTTAGCTATTGTTCACCTAGAAAGCAATAGCAAATAAAATGCTGGAGGAAGGGAGAAGTTATAATGCATTATATACTATTTTATCCCGACGAAATGCGAGCGAAAAGTCTGTCCTGTTATGGAAATCCTTATGTGAAGACTCCTAACTATGATAGATTGGCTAATGAGGGTGTTGTCTTTGAAAATAACTATACCCAGCACCCGGTTTGTGTAGCTTCACGTTGTGCTTTGATGACCGGCTGGTATCCCCATGTTGCTGGATTTCGAACACTACTAAACTACCTACAGCCTCACCACCCGAATTTTCTGCGGTATATAAAACAAGCAGGTTACCAAGTTCATCTATATGGTAAGAACCACGTATTCTCCGAAGAGGTTTTCTATGAGTGTGTTGATCATTATTTAGAAGCACAGTTTGGACATGGAGGCAAAAAGTTAAGTGAGGAAGAGATAAAAGAAGCTGCATCTCAGTATATTCGCAAGGACTATACAATGCTTGAAGAACCAATATCCGATGACAAGTTGGAGGAGCTACATGATACCAGATGTGTCAACAAAGCCGTGGAAGCTATCCGGAATTATAAGGAGGGGGACAAACCACTATTTATCTTTTTACCCATTCTTAATCCACATCCCCCATATACAATGACAGACCATTTTTATAATATGTACAAACCTGAAGATTTACCACCTGTACTACCATGGGATTTAGAGAATAAACCACAATTGTATAGTCTAATTCGTCAATACCGGGAGTTAGGCGATACTGATGAAATGGTTTTCCGAAAGATACATGCTGTATATCTTGGTATGTATTCCTACGTTGACATGTTACTTGGTAGAATATTGAACGCCCTTGATGAAACAGGTCTTGCTAGCAACACCACTGTTATTGCTTCTTCGGATCATGGAGATTGGGCTGGAGATTATGGTTTAGTGGAAAAATGGCCAAATGCCTTTGATGATGATTTGACGAAAGTACCATTAATTATCCGTACCCCAGACTGTACCGCTGATCATCGAGTGGAAGAGTTGACCGAGACTTTTGACATTTTTCCTACTATCTGTGATTTAGAAGGCATTGAAGTTCGTCATGATCATTTTGGCCGCTCCCTAAAACAGCAACTTGAAGGAAAACCAGGTGATCCGGAGCGTGTAGTATTCTGCGAAGGTGGTTATGATACCCGTGAACCGCATTGCTTCGAGGGAACAGAAAATTTTGCAATATTTTTGACAGAAGGAACTATCTATTATCCTAAGATGATTCAACAACAGGAAAAACCGGGAAGTGTCTGCCGTGGCGTGATGATGCGAAATTCGCGCTATAAACTCAATGTACGTACTAACGGAGAAAACGAACTCTATGATATGCAGGAAGATCCAGATGAATTAGTGAATCTTTATAGTCAACCCCAATATGCTCAGACAATTAACGAACTTCAGTCTAGGATGCTAACTTGGTTAATACACACATCTGATGTAGTGCCATGGGAAGGCCATAAATAGAGTTAGAGTCTAGAAAAATGTCGAATAATTATAAACATACAGTGAAATAGGTAAAGAGAAGATAAGGAAAGTAAAGACATTATCATAGAATGACAGAAAAAGATAGACTATAATCAAAATATAAAATATATTCTTATGAAAGAGGGGTTGCTATGAAGAACAGGAAAATGAAGTTTTTGGTAGTCTTCTGTATTATCATCTCATTGCTAGCTTTGGCTGCTTGTGGTGAGAAATCTGACCCTAAGACGCCTAGCAATACAGTGGACAGTACCGAAACTCCTGGAAACAATCAAAACGACACTCAAAATGATGGCTCAAATGATGGCGGCGAAGAAGCTATCGATCCTTTTGGTAAGTATGATCCACCTATTGAAGTCACAGCAGTGCGTATTGTAGATGATACTTACAAATACGCAGAGGGAGATAGTATTGACAGCAATATTTGGACCAGAGCATACGAAGAGGAACTAGGTATCATTATTAAGAACAATTGGGTAGTAAGTGGTGCTTCACAGGGCGAGCAAAAGATGAATGTAGCTATAGCATCCGGAGATCTCGCTGATATTATCCCGGTTAATGCATCCCAGTTGTCACAATTGGTTAAGGCTGATATGGTTATGGATTTAACAGAAATCTATGATAAATATGCAGCTCCTTTCACTAAAGAGGTTATGTATCAAGAAGGAACA
>JAWLDD010000021.1:0-2581 GCA_041686815.1 Candidatus Atribacteria bacterium
AGATGAAGATTATTTAGATATCCATGGAATTTCCAATCTTGCCCTCTTGGGTCAGCCAGATAATTCAGCATTAAACAATTCTGTATTTGAAGTGAAGAGAAGAGCCTTGATTGAAATGGATAAAAAAGGTCAATATATCCCATTTTGTACAAAAATGGTATATTTAAAATACTATACACGATCTAATGAGAATCAATTACATTTTTGGGGGGAACAAGATAGGATAGCGTATATTGAAGCTATCAATAATGTGTTAGAGGAATACTTAGAGGAAGAAATATCAACGGAAAGAGGAGTGATATAAATGTCAGCTCTTTTATATACGTTTATGGATATCTTCAATAATGAATTTCAAGTGGAGGAGGAAACAGTTCAGCTTAAAAAAATAGTTATCCCAATAATTCAACGGGATTATGCACAAGGACGTAAAAGCTCAGATATTAACAGGGTAAGAGAAAGGTTTTTGGACTCCTTACACTTGGCAGTCACTGATAAACCTATAACCCTAGATTTTATCTATGGTGATATAGATGAAGATGGTGTGATGTATCCTCTGGATGGACAACAGAGGTTGACTACATTGTTCTTATTACATTGGTATGCAGCAAAGAAAGAGGAAGTTCCGAAATCAGAATACAGCTTCTTATATAACTTTAGCTATGAGACTAGATACAGCGCCAGAGATTTTTGCAACAAGTTAATAGAGTTTACACCAGCATTCCAGGAAGAGATTTCAAAAGAAATAATTAATCAGTATTGGTTTCCATTGGATTGGAAAAAGGATCCTACCATTTCTTCAATGTTAGTGGTTTTGGATGCTATTCATAATAAGTTCTATGCTGTAAATAACTTATGGGGAAAGCTAAAAGAAAAAGCAATTACATTCTATTTTTTAGCAATAAAAGATATGGGATTAACTGATGAATTATATATAAAAATGAATTCAAGAGGCAAACCCTTAACTCAATTTGAGCACTTTAAAGCTGAATTAGAAAGAAAAATTTCTTTAGTGGATAAAGAAACTTCCCAGCGTATATCAAGAAAAATAGATAGAGATTGGACAGAGTTGTTATGGCAATATCGTGGCTCTAATAACATTATAGACGACGAGTTTCTAAGATATTTTAAGTTTATTTGTGATATTATTTGTTATAAAAATGGTGGTAGTCCCCAAGGGAAAAGCAATGATGAATTCGATCTACTAAATGAATATTTCACTGGCAATAAAGTTGATGTTATAAATAACATTACAATCTTTGAGAATTATTTTGATTGTTGGTGTAGCTTAGGCAATGAAACCCCAAGTGAGTTTCTAAAAAGATTTATATCCCATAAACACGAAGCAGGAAAGATTAAAATCGATAATCGAGACGAAATTGACATATTTAAGGATTGTCTCAAAAAATACTCTGATATTTCAGGTAGGAGGAGAGCTTTTCCTTTAAACAGAATAGTACTGCTATATGGAATTATAAGCTATCTTTTAAATAAATCAAAAATCAGCGAAGCTCAATTTGCTAGAAGGATTAGAATAATTAATAATCTAATAATGAATTCAGAATATGAGATAAGTGATAGTGAAGCCCGTTCTAGCGGTAATAGAATGCCTGCTATTCTTAAACAGGTGGATTATATAATGACAACAGGGGAGATTAACTTTAGTATTGAGAATAATTTCTCTGTAATCCAGTTGACAGAAGAACAAGAAAAAATAACCTGGCTAGAAAATAACCCTGAGAAATCAGATCAATTATTCGCTTTAGAAGACCATAGCTTATTGCAGGGACAAATAGGGATATTGGGCTTAGAAAACTTTGAATACTTTGCAAGATTTAAGGATCTGTTTGAATGTGACCGTGATAAAGTTGACTGTGCATTGATGGCAATTGATTTCTATGGGCAGCAGGAGCAAAACGGGTGGAGGTATCAATTAGGATCTAGTTCAATTGATAGTGCTTGGAGAGAATTATTCCATAGAAGTAGAAATAGAGGTTTTGAAAGAACAAAGGAGACATTAAAAAAATTACTATCTAGACAAGAGGAAATAAATGATGAATACCTTGAACGAATAATAACAGAGTATATAAATTACTGTGAAGAAAATTCCATATACAGTTGGAGGTACTATTATATTAAATATCCAGTATTCCGGCCTAGACGTTATGGCAAGTATTTTAATCTAGATCCCGATAAAAATCTCTATATGTTTGGAGTGATGGCAACACAATCTAAAATGTCATCAAATTCATATATGCCATTTTTAAAGGAAGCTGATTCCAAAAATCTATCTAAAGATGATTTTGGTAAAAGATTAATATATGGAGATCGTTATATTGAATGTTTGCCCAACGCTTTCGTAGTAAAATCAATAGAAGACGATAGTGTAGTTGAAGAAATAATGATAACTCAAAATGAAGAGGGAATCGATGTTGAAAATCGAATTGAGAAGCTAAGGAGTTATATACAACAGATGAACTAATAGTTGTTTCAAGAATGGATCTATGTCCATTCTATTGACATAGGTTCAACCTACCAAAAATATAGAAGGCGTGAAAGAGGATTATTATATTTGGATTTTTTG
>JAWLDD010000021.1:2591-15454 GCA_041686815.1 Candidatus Atribacteria bacterium
GATGTATAATTTAGTATATAAATAAGAGATTTTACAAGGAGGGAAAGTTATAATGGGCAGACTACTAACAGAGCAGAAGGTATTAAGGAAGTTAAATATTGATAACTTTCGACAGCTTACAAAGGACAAGGTTATTACCATGGCATCAATGCTAGATAAGATGGATCCTGAGGTAGCCAAAAAAGCATTAGAGCAATTTCCCCATTTTTCAAAGACGGTAGAGGAAGTTTTAAGCGAGTATAAAGAAATATTGGATGAAGGCTTAAAGTCAAACTCAAAAAGCATTGAATCATATTATGAAACTTGTAATGGTATAATTAAAGCTTTAGAAAAACAACTGGAAAACGAAGATCTATCTTTTGGTGAAAGAAAATATATAATATAAAAAATGCTTGAAGTTTCCAAGATGATGGGAGAAAAAGACTCTGAAAACAAGAAATTCATTGCAATTATGTCAGGTCTAGGGTTAGTTGCAGTCGGCATATTAATAGCTGGATTGTCATCTGTATTAGGTGGAAATACAAACATTGAAACCAATGATTATAGTGAAGAAAATATCTAGCGATAATTATCTAACTCTTGCCAATGTACCTGCTGCTCTCACATGAATTTCTGCTCTTGCCGATTCGCGAATATCCAATTTTTAGCTAGTTGGAAAAGAACTAACAGCCATATCCCATCAGGATTATGGGTTAATACTGTAGGTTTATTCTTAGCTTTTACATTATGAACTAGAAAAGAAAGGAAGCTAGTCCAACAAGTATTCCTATACCTCCAATTGCATATCCAAGTAAAGTGCGCTTTTTCAACTCAGCGCGTATATTATCTATATCTACACTGAGTCTATCTCTTTCTTCTACTAAACTTTCGAAATCCAGAGCAAATTTTATAATTTTCTTTTCTTGTTGTATAAAATTTTCTTCTTGAGCACGGGCTAGACTATCAAACATAGACGATCTCTCATCTATCGTTAAAAACTGATTCCGAATTTCTTTAATGTAGTTCTCCGTTTTTAGCTCCAATTTTTCTAATTGCTGTATCGTACTTTCAATTGTAATATCCTGTTGCCTATCCCGGTTTTCACTCTTTTCACCAAAGGATTCTACCATTTTGGTAAGTTCTAATAATCTATCATTCATTAATTTCAATCGTTGATCAGTGGTCCTCGCTTGTTCATTTAAACTATTTCTCAGGGAAAGGATAGTTTCATTTTGTTGCTTGTTAATGCTAATGATTTTAGATATCTTTACCGTTAAATCTTTAATAGTGTTATCCCTTTGCATATCAGAGGATGCTTTAATCTTAAGATCATCTTCTAGCTTTTTCAAAAGCGTTTCTTGCTTATCCAGGTTATCGAAGCATGAAGCTAGGGTTTCCTTTACTCTTATAATTTCATCTTCGTTTTCTTTAGTCTTCCTAGCTGATTTTATGGCCTCGCCTAAATAGTCCTTTGCCATTTCGATGTACCTATTATCTCTTAACTGGTTTGTTGCTTCATGTTTGTTCAGGGCATCCATGATTCCACCTAGGACTACAATATTGCTCATGGATAGGAAGATAATGCCCTGGGTTATGGTCAGCAAAGCAGAAATGGTGTCATTTTGCTTTATCATGGCCTCTGCCAAATCTCTAGTGTTATTATTGGTAAGCTTTTTCCAAAAACCTCTGTATTTGATAGATTCTATGTCATTCCTATTATCTTCAATTGCCATTGCAAGCTTGGCTAGATTTTCTCCAATGACACTTGGGTTTCTTTCTATTTCTTCTTTGGTTAATATAGTAATCTCATTTGCCATTTTGGTACTCCTCCTAGCTGTTTAGTTCCATTAGTTCTGCCATCATGTCATCTAGCTGGCTGAATCCATCATTCAATCTCTCATTTCTAATTTGATTGGTTTCATCGAACTCTGACTTCATCTCAGCGATAACCCTATCGATTTCCCTGGTATAGTAGATTGATTGATCCAGTAGAATCAAAGTGTCCATGGTCTCCAGTTGGTTCTTTAATGTTGAAAGGCTTACTTTCTCAATAGCCTTGTTATTTGTTTCAACTTCATGCTTTATGATATTCCAAACTAGCTTTATAACACGCATGATCATTACTAAATTCAATGATGTAGGATTCTCTGTTATTATGACCTTACCTATATTTACAGCAAGGGCTATCCCATGGGATATGAGTAGCAATTTCTCCTTCTTATTCTTGATAGCTTCCTTTGAATATGTGCTGCTCCTATAGCGGAGGCTATTGTACATCCAAATAATCAGTTCTGCAGTTGCCACAGGCACTCCTTGCATGGCTAAGTTCCTTAAATTTAAGCCATCACGGTACAAATCATTGGCAAATTTTCTAATATCTCTATTGGGAAAGTGGGTGAGCAAACTAAAACCTGGTATGGGCAAACTTTTAGCTGAGAAAAAATCCGCTACCATATGTGTAAAATAGGCGACAAGTGCTTCATCCAAGCTCATTGCAGCGTATTCATTTCCATATTGATTCAGACTCGTAATGATGAATTGAAAAACTCCATCCTCGTAATAGCCATCAAGAAATTTACCTGAGCATAGCATATATATTGCCAGAGGGAACATTATAAGGTCGTGGCCAAAGGTTCTTACCCTATGATCCCCGCCGCCAAATTTATAGCCCTGATAGTCTAAAGGTTGCCCAGAATGATCGAGTTTCTTATGTATTTTTTCGAAATAGCTGCCTAGTTTGCTATTCTTATCAGACATCTTATGAGCGATGCTGTTTTCGTTGTTATGATCGCTTATAAGAAAATCGCCTGCTACCTCCAAAAGCCCCACAGCAAAGGCTATTATGTAATCCCATTTATCAAAGGGTATAGACCTTAGATCAATAGAGTTTATTTCTGCGCTTAGTTCTTCAATCTCTCTTTTTATATCCCTTTCATAAATGCTGATCCTTCTATCACCGCTATAGGGTTTTATGTTATTTAAAAAAGAAAAATCCAGGTCCATATCCAGCATTGCTCTTCCTTTCTCATAGATGCATTTATATGTAAATTATAAGTACTAATACATTATAGACCATATTCCGACATTTTGTAATATGGGTTTGTAATATTTGTTAATCATATCTGGATATAATTGGTGAAAGTTTGATTAATTCATTGCAGATTACATCTATTTATAATACAATGTAAAAACAAGGAGAAAAGGTATTGGGGGAATATTAATGCTAAGTGTACAAAATGTTACCAAGAAATACGGCAAGGTATTAGCTGTAGATGAAGTAAGCTTTGAAGTAGGCAAAGGTGAGATAGCAGTTCTCTTAGGACCCAATGGAGCAGGCAAAAGCACCATTATTAAGTGTATAGCTGGGCTACTACAGTATAATGGGAAAATTGCTATCGATGATCATATAAATAAAGGTGTTGAAGCCAAAAAGATCTTAGGTTATGTCCCGGAAACGGCCTCTCTTTTCGATGCGTTAACCATCCAAGAACATATTGAGTTTATCGCAAAGGCATATAGGCTGAAGGGCTATAAAGAATATGCCAACGAGTTGTTTGACAGGTTTGATTTAAGTGACAAAACCGACAAGCTAGGCAAAGAGCTATCCAAGGGTATGCAGCAAAAGGTCAGCATTTGTTGTGGTGTGATTATTAGACCTAAGGTCATACTGTTTGATGAACCTATGATTGGGCTTGATCCAAAGGCCATCAAGGAGCTAAAAGCGCTTTTTGTTGAACTAAAGGATCAGGGATGTTCAGTACTTATCAGCACACATATTATTGATACCATTAAAGAAGTTTGGGATAAGATCCTTATAATGAATAAGGGAAAGATTGTAAGCAGTATCTCAAGGGATGAGATTAAAGATGAGAGTGAAATTGAAGAACGATTCTTTGCTGTTACGGGAGGAGCAAAATGAGTGCATTAATATATATACTCAGTAGATCCTTAAAGAACACCATTAAAGGCCTCATACGAAAGCCAGCAGCCCTAATAGCTTACATAATAATTGCCTGTTTATTCATATTGCCCTCAATTTTTGGGGGATCAGGTCATACTTCAGCACCGGCAAGAATGAGTACCGAAGTTGCCAGATCTGTCTTTATGGGCTATATAGTATTCTTATTTACAATATCTATAGTCTCCTCTTTGAATGGTACATCCTTTTTCAGAATGGCTGATGTCAACCTGCTCTTCACTGCACCAATAAAAGCAGGTTATATCTTGATCTATGGATTTGTAAAGCAGCTTGGGACCAATTTTATGGTAATGTTATTTTTAGGACTGCAGTATCCAAATTGGAAGAGGACCTTTGGTCTAAACCATGGTGCTGGGTGGGTTTTGATGGTGTCCTATATGATGCTTGTTACCATAACATCATTCATTGGCATAATAATATACTCCTATGTATCTAAAAGACCAAATAGATTGTCTATGGTAAAGAAGATCATCTATGGATCTATTATTGTCTTTATTATACCTATAGCTGTGAATATCATTAATACTGGTAATATCCTAGATAGTATAGTAACATGGCTTTCCAATGATTATCTAAGGTTTGTTCCCATCATGGGCTGGCTTCGTGAAATGCTTATGGGAGTGTATACGGGTTTAAGCAGTGAGGTAATCATTTATAGCCTTCTGACATTGATAACTATTATAGCAGCCTTTGTGTATATATATCGAATGGATACAGATTTTTTTGAGAACGCATTAACCGGAACAGAGTATAAAGAAGCTGTATTTAAAGCTTCCCGAGAAGGGAAAACCGTTCAATCGGGCGTCAAGCGAAGATATAGGAAGGTGAAAGCCAATTTTACCATGGAGGGTAGCTTAGCTATCTTTCAAAAGCAGATACTTGAGAAAAGGAAAAAGGGTTTTTGGCTTCTCCCTACAAGAACAATTATCTTGACTATTTGTTCAATAATTGCTTCAGTGACAATCTATGCTGATGGCATGGATATAATGTTGGGGATATTGACAGTAGCTGCATATCTTATGCTCATCTTGACCATGGTCACTGCTTGGGAGAGCGATATATCCTATCATTATATCTACCTAATACCTGCAATGCCCTTTAAGAAGATGCTGGCTGCTACTTTGGTCGGAGTTATAAATATGTTTATTGAAGGAATATTGGTCATTGGTATAGCTGGTATGATATTAAAAGTGCCTGTTTCATTTGCTTTGTCAGCTGTTTTTGCATACATAACCCTAGGTGTAGTGTTGCTATACTCCGATCTTGTGGTTAGGCGAATGTTTGGCAAGATCCATGGAGCAGTCCTGCGCATATTCTTTCGCATATTTTTACTCATTGTCATCGTCGCGCTGTCTGTGGTACCTGCAGTAGTAACCTACTTAGGCACAGAGAACTATGCATTGGCACTTTTAATGCCTACACTTATAAATACTGCATTGACACTAGTATTTATGTGGATAGGTACAGGTCTGTTTAAATCACCTGAGCTGCCCTAAGGCTATGAATTTATTAAAGAAAAGAAAGTAAGGACGATGAATCCTTACTTTTTTAAATACAAAAAATACCAATTTACATATTACTTTTTCATAAGACCTCTCTATAATACCTTTTCTAATCTTTCCTAACAATATCCAAAAATGTCAGAGCACAGCGGGCATCCCTTGTGAACCTTGCGGTGTCCGCAGCCTTTGGGAACCACTTCGAAGGGCCTCATCATATCAAAGTCTTCATGTTCTAGGATATGGCAGTGATACACATACCTACCGGTATAGGGGCCAAAGCGCATGATTACACGGGAGACAAATCCAGGAGGAGTTTGAATGGTATCCTTCCATCCCCTTTCATTAGGTGGAGGTGGTATGGGATCACCAGTAAATCTAAGCTGCCCGGTTAGGTTGTAGGCCTCCACATCAAAGGGAATTCTATCTAGGATCTGGAACTGAATCAGATGAATATGAATTGGATGGTATGCTATACCAGCATTGATTATCCTCCAAATCTCCGTATCTCCAAGGCCAGGTTTTTCAGTAATCTTATCTATATATTCATGGTTGGCCAGCAAGAACTTCAACCTGCCGTACCGATCATTGGCAACGTCCAGAGATATATCCCTGATGCGGGTTGCTTCATATTCATTAATCCTCCTAATCTTGGTTAGATATGGAGGTATTTCGCTGGTATCGGGACCTTGACCTTCCACCACCCTAAACTGCATTATTCTACCTGTGGTATTGGGATCAGGCGGTGCTCCAAAATCAAAGGGTACACGAGCATCATTGGTCATCTCAATATGTGTTCCTACCTCATACTTAGAAAAGTCAATTGCCATATCAATTCGTTCTGACGGTGCTATCAATATCTCATCCATCTTAACAGGTTTTTGCAGCAATCCGCCATCGGAACCAATTTGGATGAAAGGCTGTCCTGAACTTAATCTTATCCTATAGAACCTTTGGTTTGAGGCATTGAGAACTCTAAAACGATACTTCTTAGGCTCTACCTCCAAGTAAGGCCAAGCTTTACCGTTAACTACGATTACATCTCCTGCAACCCCCGGAGTGATAGAAGGATGAGGGAAGTCAGGTGGTAGCTCCTGTCCATTATCCACTGTTGTGGGGTAGAAAAGGGATCCGTTACGGCAAAAGGATTTATCCTGAATTACAAGTGGTATCTCGTATTTTCCTGCAGGGAGGTTAAGAGCTCGTTCTTCTTTATTGCGGATAATATACATGCCTGCAAGGCCTGCATATACGTTTAAACGGGTAATACCTACGGCATGATCATGATACCAGAGAGTAGTGGGACGCTGGCTGTTAGGATATTCATGAACCTCCTTCTCAAAGCGTGGACCACATTGTGCATAGTTGCGGGTATACCATGCATCAGGATATCCGTCGCTTTCAGGCTCGACTGCCGCTCCGTGTAGGTGTACAACAGTTCGAACCTCTGGCATATGCTCTTCACAGCTATGGAGGGTGCGATCAATGGGTAGGAAGTGCTGATCCGGCAAATCATTTATCCATTTAACTCGTACACAGTGCCCCTGTTCCGCTTCGATGGTTGGTCCAGGAATCTGACCTTCATAGCCCCAAACCTTGGTTTTAGGAAGATGGCTATGAAACTGATGATAGAATTCCTTCATGGTTACTTCATAATAACTATAGTCTTTATGTTGTTCTTTTGGCTTTAATACTCTTGGTATAGGCAATGCATCAACATAGGGTATGATGTCCATAACATCCCTCCTTATCAAACTGTTACCCAAATGGGTATCACAATATCATTATATGGTGCATATAGCATTAGGTGCGTAAAGGGGAAATCTTTATAGATATACAGGCAGCTTTATGCCATGCTATGGATTATAGGAAAAATATTATGGCTGTCATATGATTTGGATAACATATTATGAAAATATATTTCATAAAACTCGAAATATAATTGAAAATATATTTCAGGTAGGATATAATTAAACTAACTCTTAAAATATATAGGTATGTAATAAGGCAGGTAATTATGAAAGATATCATTCTCACCATAAACGAACTTCAAAACACTTTTACCCCTTCGGAGGAAAAGATTGCGCAGTACATACTCAGCAATCCTGAGCACACCACAAACCTAGCTATTAGCGAGCTGGCAAAGATCTGTCATACCAGTGAAGCTAGCATTGTCAGGTTTTGCAAAACCTTAAATCTGAAAGGTTTTCAAGACCTAAAGATAAAGATAGCCGCATCACTAGCCATCAATCGCAAAGAGCTGGATGGCGGTATAGCCATGGATGATTCTTTATCTGATATTGTACAAAAGATCAGTAATTTCAATAAGCAGGCTATAGAGCAGGCATCTTCGGTGCTGGATCTTGATTCCCTGGAGCAGGCCATCCATGTCATGTCTACCGCCAAAAGGATTGATTTCTTCGGTATGGGTGCGTCAGGATTGGTTGCCTATGATGCTATGTCCAAGTTCATGAGAATAAACATACCCTGCTACTACTATAGAGACAGCCATCTTCAGCTGACATCAGCTGCAAACCTGTCCAAAGGTGATGTGGCAGTGGGGATATCCTATTCAGGCAGCACCCGGGAAGTGGTAGAAGCACTTAAGATAGCCAGGGAAAGGGGAGCTCATACCATAAGCATTACAAAGGTGGGCACCCATCCACTGACGGAGATTGCCCATACAAACCTATTTGTATCATCTCAAGAGGCAGTTTTTCGAATGGGGGCGATGGCATCTCGGATAGCCCAATTAAATCTTATAGACATTTTATTCGTCGGCATAGCCATTAAAAAATATCATGAGGTTATTGGCTATCTGGAAAACACCAGTGGAGCTACTTCCATAAGAAAACTATGATATTGTATAAGCTGGCATCTTGGCTATCAAGGATACAATATCCATACATTTAAAAGCCACCAGCAAAAATCTACTTTACTATAAAATATGATT
This sequence comes from Candidatus Atribacteria bacterium, assembly GCA_041686815.1. GTDB lineage: Bacteria > Bacillota > Clostridia > Caldicoprobacterales > UBA3941 > JAWLDD01. The sequence continues at coordinate 11,002 of JAWLDD010000021.1, forward strand.
GGAGTCTAAACATGAATCAAATACTGTATTCACTTACTACTGAGCAACAAAATGAGAACAGCATAAATATCGACACCATGGATACACTGGACGCTTTAAGGGTTATAAATGAAGAGGATAAAAGGGTAGCATATGCTGTGGAGAAGCAGCTGGACAAAATAGCTTTGGCCATAGATAAAATAGTGGAAAGAATGAAAAAGGGTGGCAGACTGTTTTATCTGGGAGCAGGTACCAGCGGAAGGCTGGGCATATTGGATGCAGTGGAATGCCCGCCCACCTTTAGCACTCCTCCCGAGATGGTTCAAGGGATAATGGCTGGAGGAGGTCAAGGGGCATTTAATAGAGCCAAGGAAGACATAGAAGACCATAAGGATGAAGGAGTCTTGGCCATCCAACAAGCAGGGGTAACGGAGCTGGATACCGTTATAGGGATATCTGCCAGTGGACAGGCACCCTATGTAATAGGGGCTCTGGAGGAAGGCAAGAACCGTGGGGCACTTACCATATCCATCTCCTGCAACGAAAAGGCTCCCATGAATGATTTAGCGGATATCAACATTAACATCATAGTTGGTGCAGAAGTCATAATGGGGTCTACCAGGTTAAAGGCTGGGACAGCCCAAAAGATGGTGCTAAATATGATATCCACTACCACCATGATAAAGCTCGGCAAGGTCTACAAAAACCTTATGGTGGATGTAAAGCCCAAGAACAAAAAGCTTGTTGAGCGAGCGAAGCGGATCATCATGCTGGCAACAGGGGTTGATTATCAAAAAGCCCAAGAATATTTTGAGCTCTCTGGTAGGAGCGCGAAGGTTGCCATAGTCATGATAGAGGCAGGAGTGGATTATGAAAAGGCTTGCCGTCTATTGGAGGAAGGAAACGGCTTTGTAGCCAAGGCTATAGAGCTTGCAAGGTAAAAAACTAATATATAGAAAGAAGGATTCTTATGGAGATTAAAACATTTAACGACGGTCACATACCCGGTGTAGTAGCCCTATGGAACAAAAGCTGTCAGACCGAAATGCCCTACAAGCCCTTTACAGAGGACAGTTTTAGGGACAAGTTTATAAATAATCCCCATTTCTCCTACGAAGGTACCTTTGTAGGCGTTGAGCAAGGAAAAGTTATCGCCTTTGCCAATGGCATATATAAAAAGGAGTTTCTGCCTGGAGAGACCTTTGAAAACACCCCTGGTTATCTAACCTTTGTACTGGTGGACAAGGACCATAGGGGAAAGGGTTTTGGCAAAGCCATGCTAAAGGCTGTGGAAGACTATTTTGCATCTGTTGGCAAAAAGCAAATCCAGGTTATCTTCTTTAACCCCATAAACCTGGAGTGGTATATACCAGGCTCTGATAAACACGATCACCCTAATGCTCCAGGAGTAGATGTAGATGGTCCGGGTTATGGGTTTTTAGAGAGCCAAGGTTACCAAACCGTAACAAGAGAGGTGTCCTTTTATTTGGATTTGGCACAATATCAGCTCAGCCCCAAGACCTTAGCAAGGCTTGAAGAGCTAGAGTCCAATGACATCTTCATTGAATACTACCACGAAAGCAAACACCACGGCTTTGATGAACTCTTTGACAACCTGAAACATGAGTATTGGCGAAAGGATATAAAGGACAATTTGGCTAAGAAAGAGCTTCTGCCCATACTTGTGGCTAGTCACAATGGCAGGATATGCGGATTTGCAGGCCCAATCGATGTGCAGCCTAGCGGCAGGGGATGGTTTTGCGGCATCGGAGTGGATCCCAACTATGAGGGTAAGGGCATAGCCACTGCACTATTTAGCATGCTCATGAAGAGCTTCAAGGATATAGGTGCAAAGTTTAGTTCACTGTTTACAGGCCAAGAAAATCCCGCCAGAAGGATCTACGAACGGACAGGCTTTACTCCAGTAAAGACCTGGGCGGTAATGAGAAAGGAGATAAATTGAAGATGGAAAATAAGAAACTTCATATCATGGCTATAGGAGCACACATAGGTGATGTGGAACTATCTGCAGGCATAACCCTGGCTAAGCACGCGAAACTGGGTCATGACATAACCACCGTAGCCCTTACGGCTGGGGAAAGAGGAGCTCCACCCACCATTCCCATGGATGAATTCAAGCAGATGAACATAGAGTCAGCAGCAAAGTTTGCCAAGATGCTAGGTGGCCAGTCTATAGTGCTGGATTACAGGGATGGAGAAGTGCCAGTAAACGAGGAGATAAAGTTTAGGATCTGCGATATCATCAGAGCCCATAAACCCGATGTCCTTATAACCCACTGGAAGAACAGCATCCACAAGGATCACACAAACACCCACAAGGTAGTTGTGGACGGACATTTTTACGCTGCTTTGGCCACCATGGAGCGGGAAGATCCACCCCACTGGGCAAAAGGTCCCTATTACGCTGAAAACTGGGAGGACTCTGAAGGCTTTAGTCCCTATGTATATATGGATGTAACCGAAGGCATAGATCTGTGGAGGGATGCAGTAAAGCAGCTATGGCTCACGGAGAACTCTCCTTGGTTTAAGTACCTGGATTACTACGATGCTCTTAGCATAACCCGCGGGGCTCTTATTCGCAAGGCCAGGGCTGAGGTTTTTGCAGTAGATCCTTCCCAGATAAGGATGGTTATGTCATCCTTTTGAAGAAACCACAGCTAGTACTACAGGCTAATTTGTGATATATTATTTTGTAATATATTATTGCATATAAAATCCAAATAGACAAACGAGGGATAACAATGGAATATGTCATAGGTATAGATGGCGGGGGTACCAAGAGCACCTTGGTTGTACTTGATAAAGATGGGACAGAGATAGGGCAAGCAGTGGGAGGGCCTACCAATCTGAGTGCTCAGCCAGCAGAGGTTATACATCAAACCCTTAGCTATCTAATCCTTGGTGCAATAGAAAAGCATGGTCTCCAAATAGACCGATGTACTTGTCTATGCATAGGCACAGCAGGAGCTGCCAGACCCCATCAGGAGCAGATGATAAGACGGATTATAGAGGACATAGGCATAAAAGGCAGAATTATAGTAAAGACCGATGCCCATATTGCCCTGGTGGCGGGAACGGGCAAGGAAGAGGGTATCATGCTGATTGCCGGTACCGGATCCATTGCCTACGGCAGCACTTTGGATGGAAGAAACCACAGAGCCGGGGGCTGGGGACATATAATAGGCGACGAGGGCAGCGGGTATCATATAGGTACTAAAGCTCTAAATGCAGCCCTTAGGTGTTTCGATGGCCGTGGTCAGGATACCATGCTTTTAACTATGCTTTTGGAAGAACTTAATTTAGATAGTGCAGACCAATTAGTTGGCTGGGTATACAGCGGAGACTTCTCCAAGAGCAAAATAGCAAGTCTAGCCAAAGTGGTGGATACTGCTCATAAAAAGGGCGACCACGTGGCAACAAGCATTCTGAGAGAAGCTGCAAATGAGCTGTTTTTACTTGTCGATGCGGTAACCCGGAGATTGGATTTTACTGACAAAGCCACTTCCTTGGTCACCGGTGGCAGCGTGCTTTTAAAGAACCATTTCGTTTTCAAGGAGTTTAGCCAGCAGATCTCTATGCATTTCCCCCAAGTAGAGATAACCAAGCTAAAGAGGGATGCTGCATACGGTGCTGCCCAAATATCCATAAACAACAGTAGGGAGGGAGATAAGTGAAGCTAGATTTAACCCAATCTACCTACTTCAACTATAAAGAGATAGGCGATGTAGAAGGAGAAAATGTAATAATTTTTATACGGCAGGACATAAAGGATCTCATACTAAAAAAAGCAGGAAATACATTACTGAGTAGAACCTTTGGGCTTTTGATGGGCAGCAAGATAAAAACCGGCAATAATTATATTATACATGTTAATGAAATAGTAGCTTTAGGCAAGCTAAAGCCTAACACAAACCCAAAAGCACTATCAGAAAAGAAATGGGAAAAGGTTCAAAACAGGGCATACAATCTACATCCTAGCATGGAGATAGTTGGATGGTACGGGGTGCGGAAGGGTTGGGAAGCAATGCTCACCCAACAGGATCAGAGTATCCACCGAGAGCATTTCACCAAGTCATGGCATATAATCTATCTGCTAGATAGTTCCAACGGATCTAGCAGCTTTTTTTGTTGGCACAAGGACAAGTTAAAGCTTTCCAAAGGTTATTATGAATACAGCCATAAAGAGGGCAGCCAATTAGACCAAAACACAGCTATAGGAACTCTTGGAATTATAGGAAGAGCGCTAAAAGACAAAATGGTGATTTTTACAGGCTCTTTAGCTCTTCTAGCCCTTATTGGTGTGCTGCTTTCTCAGCAATTTCAAATGCCTTATTCTAATCCTCAAGATGACAGGGAAACAGCCGGATATGTAAATGAAGCTGAAGGCTCCCATGAGGAACAGGATAATGTCATAGAGGAGTATGAAGCCAGGATAGCCAACCTGGAAGGAGAG